>JAYWBY010000043.1:0-7253 GCA_043781115.1 Pseudomonadota bacterium | reverse complement strand
ACTTCGACTCGATCGTGGCGGCAGTTTGGCTTTGCAAAGCCAACGTCTGGTCCGACATCGTGAACACTTCGGAGTGCGTCGCGTCTTTGCGGTTGATGATGATCATCCCCTTGAGGGCTTTCATGTTGTCGCCCGGGGCGTCGAGCGACGTGGCGCTGACGTAGGCTATGCCCCTTTTCAATTCGTAGAAATGTGTCGTGGCGGTGTATTCGACGTGTCCGTCACCGTCGTCGAAGACGTAGTGGAAGTTCGATTGGGTATCGCTGGCTTCGACTTGTGACAAGGTGACGTTCGGGTCGGAGGCGTAGCCGTGTTCGTGGTAAACCGCCGGTTTCGAGACTTGCAGTTTGATTAAGGCGAAGTAGTCGCTGGCTTTTGCATCGGCGAGCGTCGACGTAAACAAGCGAACGCTGACCGTGGTGTCGCTCGAGGAGTCTTTGGCTTTGACGAGCTTCGGCTCGCCGCCCGTGTATGTGAATTCGGTGGTGCGCAGCTGCGCGATGCGTTTGCCGCTGCCGCAAAGTTCTTCGATGTAGGTGTCGAAGCCGGCGATCGTCGCCTTTTTCGCGACTAGTCCGTCGGTGCAGAGATCGAAAGGCTTGGAAGGATCGACCGCGTCGTCATCGTCGTCGCCAGGTTTGGTGATGGTGCTGTCGTCGTCGTCGCCAGTGCCGGTGTTGGTCGCCGTGCCGGTCTTCGTCGGAGTCGACGCCGTCGAGGCTGGCTTTTCCGCGCAGCTAGAAGCGAGAACCAAGTAGACCAGCGACAAACCGGCCACGCACGACAAATTTTTCAGGTGGATTGAGCTCATAGCGACCGCTCCAATGGTCAAAAAAGTGATCCCTGCTATCTCCATTCATCGGAAATTGCAGGGAAACCTTGAGGACTTTGGCTTTCCATCTGTCAAATCGAGGGGTTAAAAGCGTCCCCGGAAGACCAGGTAGATTGCCTGCGAGAAAGGCATCTCCCCGAACTCGCTGTCGACTTTGCCGCTGTACCAGGTCGGCGCCAATTCGACGCTGGTCAACGCCGAGATCGTGTAGCGAAGCGAAGCCGACGTGAAGCGGCTTTGGTCATCCGTATTGACGAGCGCGAACACGGCGAAGTGCGTCGAGTTGAGCGTTTCGTCGTCCTGGTAGGTCACGAAGCCGTAGTGGCGACCGAGGAGCCTCGTCGGCGGATCGTTGATCACGCCCTTGTTCTTTTCCTGGTCGCGAAGGCCATCGAAGTAGTTCTTGAATTCGACCGGCAAGAGGCCCGCTTGATTTTGAATGTACTCGCAGACGAGCGTCCGCTTCGGCGTGAACACGTAACGCGTACCGCCCAAGTAAAAGCCGCTCGGCGTGTCGTCGGCGTAGGAGGCCGGATTGGCGCCGGAGTAGCTCGAAAACTGCTCGGGCTGACCGCCGTCGGCCGCGGTTTGCAACCGCTGTCTGGCTTGATAGCGACCGTCGAAGTGCAGCTCGAATGCGCCGCCGAAAAAGCGCTGCACGGAAAGTCCTGTCGTGGTCTTTTGCGCCGGCTGCTCGGTTACTTGCAGGTGAATGTCGGTTTCCAAGATCTCCGCCGAAGCCGTCAGCCAGCCCCGACCTTCTTGGGAAGAACCGCTTACGCGGGGGATGAAACCGAGGCCGATGGACCAATCGTTCAAGCGGTACTTGAGGCGCGAGAAGACGATGCCTTCCTTCTGATAAATCGGGTCGAAAACGTCCTTGTTCTCATTCAGCAAATCCGACGGGCTCAGGAAGAAGCCCGAGCCTTCCGTCTCGAGCTTCTTGCCGCTCGTGATCGAAAACCTTTGGCTCAGTTGGGAGTCGATGTAGGCCTGCTGAATGAAATCGGGATCCCACTGGCCGGGGTTCGTGCGCTTCGTCCGGAACATCGGCTCGACGACGACCTCATGGGCGAAGTTGTAAATCTTCGAGAAACGGACGGTGGCGTAAAATTGGTCGAGCTCGTCCTTGTGTTCGGCCTTGTGGTAGACCGAACTCTTCACGGGAATCAGGCTCGCCGTCCGGTAGACGATTTCGGGTTCGACTTTGGTTGTTTCGACGGCCGCCGCAGTGTCGGCGGGCTGCTCGGGGTCGGCTAGTTTCTTGCCGACCTTTGCGGGCTTTTTCTTGGTCTTCTTCGCCGGCGGACTGGCGGCAGGTTTGGCCGCGATTGGCGCGGGCGTTCCCGAAGCCGGGGCCGTTGTGTTAGGGTTTTGGGCGAAGGCAACCGGCGCCGCCAATACGAGCACCAAGGTCGAGCACCAAAGAAGGGGCCTATGCCGCGCCATGAAGGCCTCGTTCGAGAGTAGAAATTTGGAACAAGTATCTAAAACTATTCTACCTTTTCCAGGGCTCGAGTCAATTCGGTTGGGCCCCGTGGACATCCACTGGCTTTCGCCCAATGTCGAAATCGACGGCGACGAACTCGAGGCGTTGTTGAGCGCGGAGGAATGCGCGGAAAGCGCCGCGTACAAATCGAAACCGCGGCGCGACGAGTACCGGCGCTCGCGTTTTTTGATCCGTCGCCTGACCGGTTGGCGGGGTTCCCTCGCCAAGACCGCGGCGGGCGCGCCGAGTTGGCCTGACGGCCTCGTCGGCTCGTTGACGCACAAGGACGGCTTCGTCGGCGTGGCCTTCGCGCCCGCAAAGGCGCTACTCGGCCTAGGTCTAGACGCCGAAGACACGCATCGCCTGAAGCCGGCCTTCGAACCGAAGATCTTGAACGCCGCCGAATCCGCGCTGCTCGACGGCCTAGGTCGCCGTTACGAGGCCCGGCGCCTGGCAAATCTGGCGCTGATCTTCAGCTTCAAGGAAGCGCTCTTCAAATGCCACTACCCGCTCGGCAAGAAGATGTTCTACTTCCACGACGCCGAAATCACCCGCCTCGACTTCGAAAGTGGGCAGATTGAAGCGCGCGTTTTGACGGATACGTCGGCCGAGACGCCGCGGGACCACGTCACCCGGGGGCATTTCCGCTTCATCGACGTCGACCACCGGCAGTTCGTGCTGAGCATCGCGAGTCTGCCGGCCTAGGGTTACATGGCGTCTTGGACGGCCGCGTCCGGTACCGGCGCGGCGCGCTTTTCCAACGGCCGGTCGAGCTTCCGCATGTTCATCGGCAAGCCCCGTGTTTGCTCCTCGATCTGCTTGGCGATCGCCTTGCGCAGGTAGGCCGACTGCGTTTGGAAGTGCGCGTAGATGCCGTGGACCCGCATCACCGCTTCCAAGACGACCATGCCCTTCGACAAAGCGACGAAGAAGTTCCGCCAATAGAGCCAGCGGAGCTCCGGGTTCTTCGACATCTTCCAACTGATCCGGAAGAAGCCGCGCATGTTGCGGACGTGCTCGAACAGGCGGGGACGGTGCTTGGTTTTCCCCTTCAGTCGCATGGCGAGCTTCAGCGCCCGGTTCATGTAACTCTTCGGCGCATATATCGACTCGACGACGCCAACGTATTCGTTGAATATTTCGATCCGGTCGCGCGTCGTGATGAAGTTCAGGCCGGCCACCGTCTGGTCGACGATCTCGACCGTCGCCCTGTCGGCGGAGGCGCTACCGCGCAGATCGGATTCCGAGTTGACCAGTTCGCCGCGGAACGACATCAGCCGTTTCTCTTTCAGCAGTCGCCTCGTCAACTGGGTCTTCGGCAAAGCGACGAGCAGGCCCACCATCGCCATGTTGATGCCGGTATCTTCGATCAGCTCGATCATGGCTTGCCCGGTGTTCGGCTTCTCGCCGTCGAAGCCCATGATGAAGCCACCGGTCGGAACGATGCCGTACTTGTAAAGCTGGATCACTCTTTCAAGGATCGGTCGGACGGTGTTCTGGCTCTTCTGTGTCATCAGCAATAGATCGGGGTCCGGCGTCTCGATCCCCATGAAGACGAAGCGGAAGTCGGCGTCGCGCATTTGTTCGAGCAACGGCACGTCGTCGGCGAGGTTCATCGACGCTTCGGTGGCGTAAAAGAAGGGATGGCCGTTCTTCTTGTTCCACTCGATCAAGGCGGGTAGGAGGTTGCGTTTGACGTTGCGCTTGTTGCCGATGAAGTTGTCGTCGACGATGTCGACGAAGCCCGAGTACCCGAGCTTCTTCAGATAATCGAGTTCCCGCATCATCTGTTCGGGGGCCTTGGTGCGGGGCTTCCGCCCGAAGAGCTCGATGATGTCGCAAAATTCGCAGTTGAAGGGGCAGCCGCGCGAGTATTGGAGGCTGATCTGCGTGTAGTTCCAGAAATTCAGCAGATCGTAGCGCGGCACCGGTGAAGTTGTGACGTCGGGCTTTTCTGTCTCCTTGAACTGGCCGAAAGGCTGGCCTTTCCGCCAAGCGTCGAGCCAGACGGGAATGGCGGACTCGCCCTCCCCAACGACCACGACGCTGGCTTCCTTGTAGAGGTCGGGTTGGCTCGACGGGTCGGAGCCGCCGCAGGCGACGTATTTGCCGTCGCGCTTGCCGCGGGCGATCACCTCGAGCAGGCCCTTTTGCTGCGGCAGCATGCCGCCGACGCAAACGACGTCGGCCCAAGCCCAGTCCTCTTCCGAGAACTCCCGGCAGTTCAAGTCCATCAGCTTGTAAGTCCAGTTTTGCGGCAAAAGCGCCGCGACCGTCAGGAGGCCTAGCGGCGGCGACGGCGTCTTGGCCCCAACGTGCTTGCAGCCTTCGACGTAGTTCCAAAAGCTGAACGCCGAGAAGAGCGGCTGGATCATCAGGCACTTCAGGTTGTCGTCAGGATTTAATTTGAAATTCTTCATGGCATTTTCATCCCCCCATCGATGTGTAGCACCTGACCGGTGATGAATTCTCCAAAGTCGGACGCCAGGAACACGATCCACGCGGCGATTTCCGCGGGGGATCCAAAGCGCTTGACCAACTGGCGGTCGAGGATCTCGTCCGTCGCCAATTTACGTACTTCGGCGCTCATATCCGTCTCGATGACTCCGGGAGCCACGCAATTCACCGTGATGTTCCGCCTGCAGAGCTCGACGGCGAGGCTGCGAGTCATGGCTTCGATGGCGCCCTTCGACGCCGCGTAATTGCTCTGGCCCCGGCCGCCCTTGGTGCCGGCGACCGACGACAAGTTAATGATCCGGCCCCAGCGCTTGCCCATGAAGTCCCGGACGACGCACTTCGAAGCATGCACGACGCCCATGACGTTGACGTCGAGAACTTTGCGCCAATCTTCTTCCTCCAAAAGGGGAAAGAGATTGTCTGCGGTGACGCCGGCCGAGTTCACCAATATGTCGACCTTGCCCAAACCTGCGACGATCTTTTCGTAAGCTTGGTTGCAGGACTCTTGGCTCGCGACGTCGACTTGCACGGCCATGGCCTTGCGGCCGAGGGCTTCGATTTCCGCGACGACTTTGAGAGCTTCCGCTTCCTTGCTCGAGTAGGCGACGGCGACGTCGGCGCCGGCCGTCGCCAGCGCCACGCACGCCGCGCGACCGATGCCGCGGCTGCCGCCGGTGACCCAAGCAATTTTGTTTTTCAGCTCGACGTTGAACATTCTAACCGCCTATAGCTACTGGCGTATCGGCATGTCGCGGGCTTTGGTTGAGCTGGCGCTTCCCCCACGCCGTATCACGGCAGAACTTAAAGAGGGTTTCCCCGTAATTCGCAAATTTGGGTCGAACCACGGAGGTCTGTGCAAGCAGCTGGTCGGTCGCCTCCATGTCGTAAAGGCGGTCGCGCATGCTGAGATAGGGCAGATGCCAAAAGAGGATCGCCAGCAGTTCGCTCAAACGATGCGGCAGCGTCGCCTTGAGCACCGGGTTTGAATAGAGACGCGCCAGCCAAACCGGAAGCATTGGTGGAATGCGCACCGGGAAAATCTTGGCGGCGGAGCGCAGGAGCGTCCCGCAACGCTGGCGATCGTCTCCGGCACAGAAATGCAGGGTCTGGCCTTCGGCTTCAACTTGTCGCATCAAGGCGAGGGTCCCGTCGACCACGTAGTCGACCGGAACGATATCGACCCAAGCTTTCAAGTCGAAGGGCGCGACCGGCAGATGGCCCGTCGCCCAAAGGCGCAGCACGGAGTAAAGAACTTTCATTTGGACGACGTAGCCGTCGTCGCTGCGTCCGACGATCATGCTGGGGCGGACGATGGTGTATGGCAATCCGGAGCCTCGAACGCAAGCCTCGGCCTCGAACTTCGATTGCTCGTAGTAGTTGTGAAAGCGGGGGGCAGCAGCAGCGGTCGCTGCGACGCGGCCCCGCTTCCGGCCGCAAACGTAGGCCGTCGACAGATGCATGAAACGCTTGACGCCGCCCGAGCGCCGAGCCGCGTCCAGCACGCGCTGGGTGGCGAACAAGTTGGCCCGGCGACTGAGGTCTAGCGGCGCCCCGAGGTCGGTTGAAGCCGCGGAATGGATGACGTAGTCGACGGGACCGGGTAGATTCAATTTGCCGGAATAGAGGTCGTGGTCGATCACCTCGACCTTTGCGAGCGCCGAACGCTCTGGCGCCAGACCGAACTTCTGCCAATGCTTGTATAGGCGCTCCAGACGTTCTCGCGCCCCCACGCCGGGACGAGAGCGGATGACCATGTAGAGCTTTTCCAAGTCGCTCAGGCCAAGCAACGTCCTGGCCAGCTCTGCGCCGACGAAGCCCGTTCCTCCAGTTAAGAGCACACGCATGGGTCCGGTCCGACTAAGGTTCCCCGATGATCAACGCGGCACTGAGGCCGAAAAAGTTGCGCGCTGTGACCGCGACGCGCTTTCTTTTTAGCTGTTGCGGCTCGGACTTGATGGCTAGCTTCGACGAATGCGCATCGCCGACCGCGAAGTTTGTCGTCGGCGGCAAGTCGCCCGTCGCCAGGGCTTCTAGTCCCAGGATCGCGCCGACGACGCCGCCGGCCTCACAGAGATCGCCAATCACGCCTTTCGGGCTGGTCACCGGAACGGACGCCGAGGCGCCTCCGAGGAACTCCATATAGGCATCGGCTTCGGCGCCGTCGCTATAGAGGGCGCCATTGGCGTGGCCCACCACCGCGCCGAGGTCGCCGGCCTTCATGCCGGCCTCGGCGGTGGCGAGTTTCAACGAGCGAACGAGCCCCGGCGCCTTATGCGGCGCATTGAAGTTGATGGCGCCGTCGCTGCTCATTCCGTAACCGTGAACGCGGCCGAGGATTTTAGCGCCGCGCTTCAAGGCGTGCTGCTCCTCTTCGAGGAAGAGATAAGCCGAGCCCTCGCTCAAGATCGTCCCGGTGCGCGCCCGGTCGAAAGGGCGTACGACGGTCGCCGCAGAATCCAAGTTGCGGGTTGCCGC
>JAYWBY010000042.1:0-2572 GCA_043781115.1 Pseudomonadota bacterium | reverse complement strand
CGACAACGCAAAGCAATTGGGCACCGTCGGCTCCGACTGTTCCAACGACCAACTGGCTGAGTTCGGTCCAAGGTGAATAGGTGGCATCTTCGCACGTCAGACTTCCCGTCAAAGCAAACTTATACTCGGTCGCATCAGTCGAATTTACGGTCACCGAAAAAGACGCGTCCTGGGAGGGATCTCCAGGGACATTGGCTAACGTGACCGCAGCCGGCGCCGTGGAGTCGAACGTCCAGAGATATTCGATAGCGGAGCCGATATTTTCGTAGGAATCTTTGGCTTCGACGCATAGCTGCTTGGGTCCGTCGCCGCTGACGACGGAGCTGATTTTCGCAGAGCCTTGCAGCCATGCGCCATAATTGGCATCGGCGCAACTTGGGGCGACGGCCGCGGGCCTAACGGAGTAGCGATATTTGGAGACATCTTGCCCGTCAACGCTGACGTCAAGAGTCGTCGAATTTGATGGTTCCTTCGGCAATCCTGCCAAAGTAAATTTTGGCGGAGAGCTATCCCAGAAGAAGGAGGCGTTAGCGGTGGCGAGCTCCGCCTTGCACTTGGAGTCGACGGCGGTAAGTTTCACGCCGTAGTCGTCGCTATCGACGAGCGTCGTCAAGTTAACCGGCAGGCTCCAGGCCCCGTCTTTGATAGGCACCGTTATATCACTGGGACAGGCGCCGCCGAACGCAAAGTTTATGGAAGAGTAACAACTCAAAAGTTTGGCAGCTGACTGCGACAGCGAGATAACGACCGAGTCGACAGGCTTGAGGACATTAGTACCGGAAATTATCAAATGATCGGCCGTCAAGAGCGGTGGCGATAGGTGGAAGTGCTCGGTCGAATCGGGACCCAGGTTGCGTTTCATGCCGATAAAATCAGGCGGGGCACCAAACACCGCGGTTAGGGCCTGGCGGCCTTCAGAAAAGTCCCAGCTTCCCGAATCGCAAGGATCTCGGTCTTTCGTGGGCCCAAAAATCTTGGCCAAAGCTTCCAGGAAGCCTGGAGCTGCAATGACCAGGTTGGCAACTTGAGTTGCCGACTTTTCGTTAACGGCGTTGCCCAAAGCATGGATCGTCTCACTCACAAGCGACGCTACCGCTTCCATTTGCTTGCTGGTGACGACAGCGAGATCGACGTCTTTCTTTAAAAGAATATAGCTCGATATCGTCGTCGAAGTGTTGACGTCAATTTTGAGAGTGAGAACTTCGCCAGTCAATTTTTCAATCAAAGAATTGATAGTGAGGACTTGCTGCGCGGAAGAAATTTTGTCCTTATACGCAACGATCAAAAGAACATCGTCTTTGACGATGTTCGGCACCGAAAGCGAGTAGTTGCCGTTGGCATCCGTTTTGGCGGTACCCAGCAGTTGGACTTTGACATTGCCCTTGGCGAGGCGCACGACTTCCACTCGGAAGTTCTTCGCGATGACGTCGGATGGAGCGCTGGTCAACGCCAACGAGCTGTCCGCGCTCACCGTGACGTTGCCGGACAACGAGACAACGATTAGCTTTTCCGTCTCATCGATCTTAGTTTTTGGCCCGGCTTCGTCAGCGCCATTCGCCTCGGCGTCGGGCGGGGCGTCTACAGATGGATTTTCTTCGCCGGCACCAGATCTCGTCGATGATGAGGTCGAGAGTTTACTGTGGCACGCCAGAAAGCATAACGTCGCGGCAAGCAGCACCCCGAATTTGAGGTGGGCACCGGCGTTTAAAATTGCTTTGCTGCTTGACGGCATCAACTGTGAGCTCACGACTGATAAGATGGCGTTCCCCAAGCTCATCGTCGCGCTTTAGAGAGTACTTAAGAAAAACTTGGGACTTTTTCATGGATGGCAATTTGCCCTCAATATTTCAAAGGCTTATGTCAAAAAGAGCGGGCCTCGTTCGAAACGAGTCCCCCGCCTTTACTGGCGGCCCGCGTTCTGGTGGCCCGGGCGTCCTACCGTCGTTTGTACTGGAAAGGTCATCCAATATTGGAGTCTTCTCACTACCGGGCGGTCTGTTTCGTTTTACCTTTGGCCCTGGCCTTCGGCTTCTTCGTCGCAGCCCAAGCCGTCTCGAGCGCCATGGTGAACACCTTCCGGTTCACGTGTTTCAGGCGGATCGTGGTCCACCCCAATCAGTGTGCGCAAGACGACTTCCCCGGTGGAATTCTTCCACCCAACAATAGGGTTGAGGCGTAGCATAAGGGTGTTTGTTACGACTTCTCTCAGCCTCCGACTCTTAAGCACCTAGAGCTGCATCGAAACACCTTCATCGGGGGCGCCCTGTCGCCCCCGTTCGGCATAGCTGCGCGATATGACGCTGGCGCGAATCATGCATTTGGCATTCCCACCAATTTTCTGGAGGAATCCCCTTGCGCACCATTACCCTTCTTGCCCTTACGGCGCCGCTCACCCTTGCTTCCCCCTCGTATGCCGATGACCCGGTGCCGAACGCGCCCCGGATCGTCGATGTTCGCGAGGCATTCGTCCCCGTCGGCTTCGACGGCAACGACCAGGTCACAGCCGTCATCGACGGTTATTTACCCGACACCTGTTACAAATTGGCCTTCAGCACTGCGTCCGTGAACGAGG
>JAYWBY010000041.1:0-7258 GCA_043781115.1 Pseudomonadota bacterium | reverse complement strand
TTGTCTTTGTCGGCGTAGTAGGCGGTATTGTAGCCGAGGTCGCCTTCCATCTTCAGCGCGCCGGTGGTGAGCTCGCCGGTCGCCTTGACTTGGGTTTGGTCTTTGTAGAGGTCTTCGTCGATACCTTTGTAGTGCAGTTCGCTCAAGATCCCGCCGACGGCGAGGTTGCGGTCAACGGCGAAACGACCGTGAGCCGTGACGGTAGCCGGTTCGTTGACGGGCAATTTCTTGGCGTCGCCTTCGTCGGTTTTATGGGTCGCCGACGTGTAGACGAGTCCGGCTTCCATGTCTTTGTTCTGGAAGAGCACGCCCGGACGGAACGTCGTGTGGGTCTCTTTCATCTCGTCGATTTCTTGCGGCTTGACCGTCGATTGGACGAGGTCGACGGCGGCGCCGATGACCACGGGTCCGATCGAGTAAGCAATTTGCGGGGAAACGATCATGTCGGTGCCATCACCGGTCCTCTTGCTGACCGTATTGGTCGTGGCGTCGACCGATTTGTCCTCGAAGGACTGGCTGACGTAGTCGGCGGTCAGACCGGCGCGGAGGCCGATGCCCTTGACGTTGTAGATGGCCGCGGCGAAGAGGTCCGTGCCCGAGTTGGTATTGGACGACTCTTTGACGCCGGTCGGTTTCGACGTCGCGTCGGTCGTCTGGTAGCCGAGCTGGAAGTCGGTGCGGAGGTCGTCGATTTGATAGAGCTGCGCCGGCGACACCATTTCGGTGCTCGTCAGGTGGTTATCGAAAGTCGCATCCGCGGCGATCGCGCTCGAGGCAGCCGTCAACAAAGCGCCAGCAACGGCCCATTTAACGTTCTTCATGTTCTCTCCTAGAAAGGTTTCTTGGGTTCCAAGAAATCCGACTATAGACCTTTCGCGGTTTTTGTAAATAACGACATGTGTCAAAACGGCGCCCAGATTAACTTATTGATTATATAAAGAAACTCAGAGTTTTAGCGGCTCTCCCAAGGCCTCTGGAAGGGGGCTTCTTAAACCGCTTTGGAGCTTCAACCGAAACGAAACTTATGAAAATAAAGTTACCGACTCACATCGACTTCGCTGGCTTGACCAAGATGGAGCGCTTCAAAGAAGTCGCTGCCTGGTTCCTCGCCAAGAACCGGATGACGCTCGTCGTCGCCGTGATGTTCAGCATGTGGATCGGGATTTCCGGCATCGTCCTGCTCTTCGAACAAAACGAACCCAACGCCCAAATCGATTCGTTCGGCAAAGCGCTATGGTGGGGCATCGTCACATTCATGACCGTCGGTTATGGGGATTTGGCTCCCATCACGATCGGCGGCCGCATTGCCGCCGGCTTCTTGATGCTGAGCGGCGTGTTCGCGATCGGCATCATTTCTGCGAAAATTTCCGCGTATTTTTTGGGGCAGATCTTGCTCGAGGGGAGGGGTTCGGTGGACAAGTCGAAGATTCGCGATCACTTCGTCATCTGCGGTTGGAAGGAGGACATGCAGGACTTGCTCCGGCACATTCTGCTAATCAACAACACGCTCAAAGCCGAGCAGATAGTCGTCGTCGCACAAAAGAAGCACGAGGACATCTCGGCACTGAAGACCGATCCGAAGCTGGCCGACGTCACCGTCATCATCGGCGAGTTCTTTCAACAGACGACGCTGCTTAGGGCCGCGCCGGAGTCGGCCCGCAAGATCCTGATTCTCGCCGACACCTCCGTCGGTCCCGACGGCAAGAAGGCCAATGCCATGGAAGCCGACGCCCGGACGATCATGACGGCCATCGCCCTCTCCAACATTGCCAAGGGCACCGTCGTCGCCGCCGAAATCATCGACCCGAGCCTCGACCACTATTTGAAGCTCGCGGGCGTCGGCGAGATCATTTACACCCGCGAATTCAGCCGCCTGATGCTCGGCAGCGCCTCCGGCGGCACCGGTCTCGTCAACGTCTTCCACGACTTGATCGATCCGCGCGCCGGCTCCTTCGTCACGACGAAAACCATTCCCGAGCGTTACGTCGACAGCACCTACGGCCAATTCCGCACCGACTTCGAGGCGGAGAACTCCGATCTGCTCGTCCTCGGCATCCTCGAAAACACCGGCAACCCGCATTCGATCAAAGCCATGGCCTTCCAAGAAGCGCAAAGGACCCCGAGCATCGGACTCTTGATCGAGAACTTGAAAACGGTCAAGACGCTCCGCTGCAACAACCCCGTCTTCCACCCGAAGCCCGACTTCCGCATCGGCAAGGGCTCGGCGGTAATCGTACTGGTCGCCGCCCACTCGGCCGAAGGCCGACGCTTTGGCGAGGTGAGTTGAAATGGCGGCGCTGCCCAAACTCTTTCAAGCTTCATCCACAGCGGAAACCAACGATTCCTTGCAGAGTCGCATCGAGTGGTTGAACAAAGTGCGCCTCTTCGAGGACATCCGCGGCGTAGGTGGCGCCGTTGAGCACGTCGCCAAATTGATGGAGATCAAGACGTTCCCAAAGGGCGTCGCCATCATCAGCGAAGGCGACGACGGCACCTCGGCCTTCTTCCTGATTTCCGGCAGCATCAAAGTGTTGAAATCGATCGCCGGGGGCGAGACCTTTCCCGTCGCCATCCTCGACGCCAAGGACCATCCCTTCTTCGGCGAAGCGGCGCTCGTCGCCAGCGACAAACGCTCGGCGACCATCCGCACCGACAATGAGTGCGTTTGCCTGATCCTCGAGAAAGCCGGCTTCGACCAGTTTTGCACCGAGTACCCGCACTGGGCCCTCCCCATCGTGCTCCGGATCGGCCGCGTCGTGCTGGAACGCTTGCATAAGGCCAACAACGACGTGGTGCTCCTCTATAACGCCTTAGTGAACGAAGTGAAGGGCTGGAGCGGCTAAGGGAACCCGTGTATGCTCCCCCGATGCCCAGAGCCCCGACACCAACCATCAGCTCCTTTGACTTTCCCGCCGGCCGCACCCTCGCCAAGAAGTATGAGGTGCTGTCGAAGCTCGGCTCAGGTTGGGAGGGGGAAGTCTACCTCTTGCGTGAGTCGTCGACCGGGATCGAACGCGCGGCGAAGTTTTTCTTCCCCCAACGCAACAAGCGCAACAAAGCCCTGAACTTCTATGCCAAGAAGCTCCATAAACTCCGCGGTTGCCCGGCCCTGATCCAGTATCACACGCAGGAGACCATCCACTTCAGCGGTCAGGACATTTCGTTTCTGATTTCCGACTACGTCGAGGGGGAGATCCTACTGGAGTTTCTCGCCGGCCAACCCGGCAAACGCCTGGATGTCTTCCAGGGCCTGCACTTGCTCTACAGTTTGACCGTCGCCATTGAAGCCATTCACCAACTGACCGACTACCACGGCGATCTCCACCCTGGAAACGTCATCATTCGGCGGCGGGGACTAGGTTTTGAGGTGAAACTTCTCGACTTTTTTCATTGGGGCGTGCCTAGCCAGGTCAACCTCCGCGACGACATCTGCGACGTCATCAAAATCTTCTACGACGCCATCGGAGGCAAGGCCCGTTACGCTAAGCAGCCGAAAGAGGTGAAGGGCATCGTCCTCGGTTTGAAACGCTCGCTGATTCTGAAGAAGTTCCGCACAATAACGCACTTGCGCATGCATCTCGAAAACCTCGCTTGGGAGGACCTCAACCATTGAAGCTGAACCTCGCTTTGGCCGGCTTTGCCGTCGCGCTCGCATTTTCGAGTATCGCGCGCGCCGACACCGCCATCCTCAAAGGCCTCCCGAAGGCCTTCAACGTCGTCATCGAGCCGCTTGATCCCGAAGGCAAGAAGGCGGGTCTGAACGAGGGCGCTCTGCAAAAGGTCATTCAATCCCGGCTTGCCAAGCGCAAAATCAGCCTCAGTACCGCAAGCGGCGCCGAAATCTTCGGGCGCGTCGTCGTCCTGACGAGCCAAGACATCAAGGGCGAGGTACTCGGCTACGGCGCGCACGTCGAACTCTCCTGTCGGGAGAAGGCGTTCCTGAAGCGCGACAAGATCACCGAATTCATGGCGCCAATCTGGTTCAAGGGTAACGTCACCGTCGCCAACGCCAAGCAATTCAACTCGAACGTCGTCCATGCCTTGTCCGATCTCACGGACCTATTCCTGAACGACTACCAAAAAGAAAACCCGGGTTCGAAGTAGTTCTGGCGTGGTGTCGCCTACATGCATGTGTCCGCGGGAGCACAACCATGTCCTCTCGTGAACTTATAACTATCTAATATTACGATAAAATAATGTGGCATCGGGCTTGCTCATATATCAATAGGAGGACCGCCCATGCTTTTTTCCACTCGCCGCAACCGCCTGCTTCTTCTTCTCGCTCTCGCAGACAGTTCCATCGCGTTCGGTGGTCCGTTCATGCTTACTGGCAACTCGACGGCCAACTCGACCGAATCGACCTACCGCAAGACGACGAAACCGACGAGTGAGCAGACGACCGCGGTGTCGGAAGGCTCGAGCGACGTCACCGCCAACTCGACCCGCTCGACCTACCAAAACTCCACTAAGCCGACTGCAAATTCCTCCACGAAAGTCAGCCAAGCGAGCAGCGACAACTCCACCGCCGCTACCGCAGCTGCAAGCGCCGCGACGAAACCCCTAAGCGAAGCAAGCAGCCGCCTCTCGAAAGACTCGAGCGCGGGCACGACCAAGACGACCGAATGGACGGGCAAAGCCAGCGCAGCAACTTACGACAACTCGACCAAACCCTCGAGCGAAGTGACCGCCGACGCCAGCACCGCCGCCAGCAAAAGCTCGAGCGCCGTGACCGGCAAGACATCCGACGCCTCGTCCCACGCCACTGCGAACACCGCTCGCGTCACTGGTGAGGTAACCGGCACGACGTTCGCCGCGACCGAAGACTCCGTGGCGATGGCCTATAAAAATTCGACGAAACCAACGGCCGATCTTTCGACGCGCGTCAGCGCCGCCAGTTCCGACGCCACCACCGCGGCAACCAATAAATCGGTCGACGCTACGAAATATTCGACCGAAGTGACCGACTCGGCGTCGAAAGTGACGTTTCGTTACACGACGAAGCCGACGAAGGATCTTTCGACCTCGTCGACCGATGCCACGACCGCCGCGTCCGCCAAGGCCGCCGAGGTTTCCCGCCAGTCGTCCGACGCCTCGGCGGCTTCGTCCGCCGCTACTTATAAGAACAGCAGTAAACCGTCCTCGGAAGCGACGGCCGCGTCGGCGGACGCTTCGAGCAAAGGCACTACCAAAGGCACCGCAGCGAGTTCCGACGCCACGGATGCCACGACCGTGGCGACCTACAACCACTCGACCCGCCCTTCGTCGGAAGCCGTCAAACAATCGAGCAACGCCACGGCCGCCTCGAGCAGCGACATTACCGAAAAGACCGCCAAGAGCACCTACCGCTACTCGACACAGCCTACCGGTGAGCTGACGACCGAGGGTAGCGCGGCCAGCAGCGACGTCACCGTCAAAACCGCCAAGATAACGCCCCAGACCGTGCGCGCCACCAACGATGCGTCGACGGCTGCCAGCTCGCACGTTGGTGACGCGGCGCTTTCGAGCAGCAAAGCCCTGGACTCCGCCTTGGAGAAGACCACCAAAGCGTCGTCTTTCGACACCAGCGTCGCATTGAATCCCGAAGTCGCCGATCGCCTCATCAAAGAGGCTTACGCCGCCGACGGATCGACGCTAAACTATTTCGCGGGCCTACTCGGCGTCGACTCGGCGACCCTCGCCAACGTCATCGTCGAATACGCCCCAATTGCCCCGACTCGCACACAACTAACGATGCTGCTGTCCACCATCGCCCCGCACCTTAGGACCTGATGAAGGCAACGAGGTCTATTTTCGCGCTCTTGCTAGGCGTCGCCCTGGCATCCTCCGCCCGGGCGTCGGAGCGAACCGTGCGCGGCTTTCACTTCGTCGACTCGCCCGGAGAAGATTGGGCGCTGGACGAACTCGCGGCCGTCCAAACCCTCTTGGATGCGCTGCCGGCCAAATTACAAACCCTTGCAACGAAGTCTCGCTTCGGCAAAATCCGGGTCTTGAAACGGCTCACCCCGGAAGCCCCCAATAGTCACTCCGCGCCGTCGCTCCTCCGCTGGCAAATGGCCGTGCCGCTCGACGACTTGAGCGGACGCCGGCGCGGGGAGTACTTGTTGGAGTTGCAGCGACGCTTCCTCCACCAACTTTTGCACGTCTACGATTCCGCGGCGAACCTCAGCGTCTCGGCGGAATGGCGCCGGATCAGCGGTTGGCGGGACCGCGAGTATCTCGGGATCAAGATCCCGCTCGTGCCTAAGGAAGCCGACAATCAAGACCCGCGAGGCTATGCCTCGGAGCAGGGACTGTTGAATGCGGAAGAGGATTTCGTAACGTTCGGGGTGCAGTACTTCCTGACGACCGATTCGACCGTGGAAGAGTCGATCGCCTGCCGCACGCCGGAAAAGTTTCACTTCTTCCGCAAGTCCTTCGCCGACTTCAAACCCTACCTCGAACAGCCCAATTTGAAATGCCGAACGGTGGACGAAGGCTTTCTCGACGACGTCCAGTTCCTCGATCCGATCACCAGAAAGCCGGTTGACATGGGCAAGATCAACGCCGACTCGGTCGAGGGCTTCGAGCTCCTTTATGCAACGCCGGGCGTAGCCGACGCCGCGGAAGTCGCCGGCCATTTGATCCTTCGCATCCGCTTGAAGAACAATCCGGAAGCCGAGCGGTTAGGCATCGAAAACCCGAAGGACCTAGTCGTTTCCTTTCTTGCCGATACCGAGGCTGGAGTCAAACCACCGTCGCCTCCTCGGGCCGAGGTGAAAGAGTGCGAACGCTCTTGGATAGACCTTGGGGGCGGTGACGTTCACGACTTCGACGCCATGCGGTCGATTGTCCAATCGCTCAAGGGCTTGAGCGGCGGCTTTCTCACGACGTTTGACCGGCAGACGCTCTATCAAACGGTGCGCTCTTATACGATCGAGCAAGACCGCAACTTGCTTCGCTACCGCTTGAACCTTTCGGCCGACCAAAAGGCCCGGCTGATCGACCGACTCTACGGCGCCAAGAAGAGCTACAAGGCGAAGTACTATTTCTTCGATCGGAATTGCGCCTCGATCCTCGTGCAACTCATCGGCGAGGGGATCGGCGACTTGGACGTTTCGGAGTTCGACCCTATGGTCGTCCCGCCCAATGCGTTGGTCGCGCTGCTGGTCCGCAAGGGTTTGGCTACCGAGCTCAATCCAGCGTTTTACAGTTACCGCAAAAAGGGGCAAATCGCTCAGGAGGAGATCGTTCTCCGCGTCGAGGCCTTACGCCAGAAACT
>JAYWBY010000040.1:0-7266 GCA_043781115.1 Pseudomonadota bacterium | reverse complement strand
GACTTGCCGGCACCTCCACCACCACCGCCCCACACCGAGACGGAAACCAAATTGTTGACACCCCCGGGCACCGTCCAAGAACTTCCTGCAGCAAGGGTCGTGGTCACGAGATGCTTATTTTTCCAGAATGGGCCGCCGGCAAATTGTGCGGACGAGGGCAACGACACCAGCAAACAGGCAAGTGCGCTACTGACTACGAAGAGAAAATCTCTCGAACGCAAGCTAAGACCCTTTCAATAGCCAGTGATCCAGGACACGTAGACATCAGTTTCCAAGACGAGGAACGAGTAAATCGTATGCTTGGATGCCGTCGTCGCTGCATGGTCTGAAGGAAGATGAACCGTCAGCGCCGTGGTGCCCGCGTCGCTAAAGGCGTTGAACGAACAGGTCCCTGAAGTCGTGCCTTTCACTCCCAGCATGTAAATACCGCCGTCTTTCATATTGTGCAGTTTAAATCCGGAGGCACAGTTCGCCGATGTCCATTGTTGGTTACCCGTAAGGTAATTTACTGCGGTCACCGTCGGCGTCGTATTCGAAGGGGCCGCGGGCGGCAAAAGCGTGCCCGCAACTTCAAACGCGGCGCGTGGCGTCACCGTTCCTACTCCGACTTCACCGGTCGCCTTGACGGTCAAACGAGCGACATTTGTCGTTTCAAGAGTTAGCGCGGTAGCGTCATTGGTACCGACCGTCAGCGCGCCATTTTGACCGCCATTGACGACGTCGCCGATTCCGCCCGCCCATCCCGTCGATATGTCTTTGCAGTTAGCGCCGGTTTCGTCGCAAATTTGCGTGGCGCGGATGCCGGATGCTCCAGCGACGTCAAGTGCGGCTTGAGGGGCGGTTGTGCCAATGCCGACGTTGCCCGCGGTCGTTTCTACGTAGAGTTGGTTGTTGACCGTGTACAACGTGTCCGTTCTCATGCCGGCAAATGCTGTCCGCATTGTATCGTTATAATATTCAATGTAGTTCCAGCCCCCGCCCTGCTGTTTCAGGCGTAAAATGGAATCTGAAGTAGAGTTGATTTCAAGTGGGACTGACGGACTCGTCGTGCCGATGCCGACATTGCCGGTATTTGAAATGGTCATTCGTTTCGCGGGAATATACAGTGTCCCCGCAGTCAAGCCAGTATCATTCCAAAACTCCGTGGAGCCGTCTTGACGAAAATTGATGCCAGAAGCGGCGTTATAGTTCGGGTAAAATTGAAAACTTGAAGAATAGTAGGCGTTGTTACCGATGTAGCTGCCGACCGAATCGGCAACAGCACCCTGCCACAGCTGCTGCGACCAATTTGGATTGACGAAGCGAGCCTGAACGAAGGAATTGTTCTGTACATCGAGCTTCGCTCCAGGGGACGTCGTTCCAATACCGACGTTCCCCGTCGAATCAACGCGCAACCGCTCCGACCCCGCCGTCGACAAATTCAGCGTGTCCGCCCCGGACGACCACATTCCGGTATTGGTGTCACCGCTGAACGAATATCCTGGAGCGCCGACGGCGCCAAGAGATCCAAGCAGGGCCCCGGTCAAGGTATCTCCCGACTTCGCCACCTTGGTCGATGCATCGGCCGAAGCATTGACGGTAATCGCGCCGGAAGAGTTCGAGATACTGATGCCGGTACCTGCAGTCAAGGCGCTAAGCGTATAGCCTGTGCCATTGCCAATCAGCAGCTGACCGTTAGTCGGCGTCGCACCGAGACCCGCGCCGCCTTTACTCACCGGCAAGATGCCCGTCGCCTCGGCGGTACTGAGATCGATGTCAGAACCAAGCTTAGTGACGTTCGCAGAAAGCGCTGAGTCGGAGACTTTACCCGCCGTCGCAATGGTGGCGAGCTTAGTGTCCACAATCGCTGCCGACGCGGAGATGTCGGAATTGACTATCGTCAGGTCGGCAATCTTCAAGGAATCGACCGAACCATCGGCGAGTTTAGCGGTCGTGACGGCGCCGTCGTCCAGTTCGGCGGTACCTATGGAAGGACCAAGCAGCGAAACGTTGGCCGAGAGGCGGCCGTCGGCAACCGTCCCCGAATTTAGAAGAGAAGCATTCGTCGTGACGTTATTGTTGTCGTCCGCCGCGCAGGCCCAGACCGTGCCGTTAGACTTCAGAATCTGGCCGCCACTGCAGCCCATGGCGTTGAGCTTAGCCGCCGTCACCGCGCCGTCGACCAGCTTGATGGTCGACACCGAGCCGTCGGCTGGCGTGGCGCCGCCTGCACCGCCCGTGTCGTTGTCGGCCTGGCAGCTCCAAGCCCCCCCGCCGTCTGATTTCAGGATCTGGCCAGTAGTGCAGTTTATCGTTACTTGCCCGACAGTCGACACGGTCGTGCCCGGCGTGATCCAGCCAAGGTTGCCAGAGCCGTCGGTTTTCAATACTTGGCCGACAGTGCCAGCCGCTTGGGGCAGAACATAAGTCTGATTGGTGAAGACCCCCGTCGGAGCTCTGAGGCTCACGAAATTCGGCGAAGCTTGATCGTTCTCAAAGCGCAATTTTTGGCTGTTTTTGACGACAAACGCGTCTAGCGTACCTGGACTACTTGCCAAATTGACGGCCAGTGTCCCGCTAAACTCGTCGCCAGTCTTGACGACTCGCTGAGCGAGCTGTCCTTGGATTGGACCTGAGGTGCCGTCGAGGTTGGCGAACTCGGCATTAGAGACCAAGCCACCGCCGACTTTGGCAGCATCAATGCCCGCCGCCAGGTTGGCATTGGTAACCGAGCCGTTCGCAATATTTGCACCGATAATCGTACCGTTGGTGATCTCAGAACTTTCGATGCTAGATCCGAGCAGCGAGACGTTGGCCGAAAGCCTGGCGTCGTCGAGTGTGCCACTGGTCAGATTCGTGGCGTTGGTCGTCGGCGTGTTGGTGTCGATGTCGTTGGCGCAAGCCCAGACGGCGCCGCTGTACTTTAAAACTTGTCCTATTACGCAGCCTCCCGAGGCGAGTTTGACAGGCGTCACCGCGCCATCCAAGAGGTGGGTAGTGCCGACGCTCGAGGTTTCGGGCTCGCTGCCGCCAATCGACTGGCCGAGCATCGAGACGTTGACAGAAAGGCGCGCATCATTCAGCGTGCCCGTGACGAGACTACTTGCATTACTGTTGGCGGCAAGACTCCCTTCGTCCGGAGCCGGCGCCCAGGCCGTGCCGTTCCACTTCAGGACTTGGTCCAGCGCGGGGATTGCGGCAGCCAAGGGTCCGCCTCTCAAGGCTGTGACCTGCGTGGCACCTTGCACGCCAGTGACGTCACCAGCGAGCGTGCCAGAGAAATGAGGCGCGTCGAGCACGCCAAGCTCACCAGTCAAGGCGTCATAACCTAACGTGGTGCCGTCTATTGGAACTCGAAGAGCAAATGGCACCATCGAGAACCGCTGCCGTGGGTACCCCTTTCCGTTCGCCAAGATCTCGATGAAAACCGCTTGCGAACCGTCACCGAAGATAGTGGCGGCGTCCGCCGCGGCAAAATTGAAATTGAGATAAAAAACGCCATCTACCAGCGCAGTTTTAGGAAACGGGATGTCTGCTCCACGCTGGTCCGTGCCGTCAGCGCTGCCAAAAAATTTGGCGACGAGATCGAGAGGACCGACCAACGGTTTACCAGTACCGTCCGTAAGCCGGCCGCCGTAGGCGAGCTGAAAGGGAGCTGCGGAGAGTTCACCGGCAGGGCCAAACGAGATGCTGCCAATGAGCAGGAGTATTGCCAAACAGAGAGCTGAGAGAGGTTCACGGCGTTTTTTTCTCAACTTGACCATGTATTTTCTTTCCATGGAGGTTCGCAAATGCTCGCGGAAACCTCTAAATGGAGCCGCCGGGTTACATATACTTATTTCGGTGACTTGCATGGCTGGCTTTAGCTGTACTTCGACGGGCACGCAAAAACCGCTCTCACCGCGGGAGCGGAGGCGAGTCTCTTTCGGCGTGGATTATTTTCAGAATAAATAAATCAATAAAAACAAATATTTATAGTTATGCCTGAAGATAAATCGTGTTCGTCCGTAAAGAAAAGTAGCACCACCCGCAGCATACGGAGACCGAGACGTCTCCCAGTTCAGGTTCTAACCACAGCCGTCCCCCGGAATTTTCCGGCCGACGGCTCGAGGAGGAATCATGAGCTGGGCTTTGACGTTCGCACCTAAAACTCTCGTCGCCACCATCTTGATCGCTGCCCTCGCCAATTCGGGTTGCGCCGGCGGCAAGAGCGACGGCAAAGCGAAGAGCCACAGGGATCCCAGCGGCGGTCTGATGCTCACGTCGAAACTGAGCCTGCGCCAGGTGCAGGTGACTCGCCTCACCCGCATGCCGGCCCTGGTGAAGAGCGACGACTCGCAAGCTGTCCAATACGCCAATGGCCTCGTCCAAAGCCCGCACTCCGCACGACAAGGGCGTCGCGACGCTGAAAGACGAAAAAGGCAAGACCGAGGACCTCAAGGCTGGCCCAACGACAAGATCCTCGACAGCAAGCGCAGTGATTGCCAAGACCGGCTCTACCGTTACTCGATGAATTCGCTAGCGTCCGGTCTAAAGACCAATCTGCTGGTCTATCTGGACACGAAAGCGCAGCAGAGATTCGACTGCGTGGACTCCAACGAGCTCTCGGGACGTGACGTCGTTATTACGGCCCAGTGCACGCCTCAAAGACTCAAGAAGAACTTTGCGGAGGATGGGCTTGGTGAGGTGAACGTCGAAACCGCTGCGGAAAGCCTCGTCGCGCTCGCTCGTCAATGCGTGCGCGGTCAAGGCGACGATCGGTCGCGCATACCCTTGGCTTCTCAATGCCTTTACGGCCTGATAGCCGTCCATGGTCGGCATCTGAATGTCGAGCATGACGACGTCGTAGAATTCTCGAAGGGCCCTATCGATGGCATCCCGCCCGTTCTCGACTAAGGCCACGCAAGCCCCACCCGACTCGAGTATTTTGCCGATCAACAACCGATTGTCGGCATCGTCCTCTGCCACCAAAATACGCCGGCCGACGAGCAGTTTAGAATCGTCAGTTTCGAAGTAGGATCCGCTCATGCGCAACGTGATACCGCAGAACTTCGGGAAGTCACACCTAAAAGTACACTTTAGCACGGCCGCGGCGGTAAATATTTCGTGAACGCCAGATAAACACGGTAAATTTACGTACTAAAAGTCGCCACGCCGCAGTGGTTCACCTTCCAGCTGCCGTCGTTGTTCGAGCGCGGCACGATCGCTTTGTTGAAAAAATCCGCCAGCTCGTCGTCGGAAAGCGCTTTGGTCAGCAACTTCTTGGCGGATTTCGGAGTCCGGGATCGCATAGGCATTGCTCTTCGGATCCGGCCAGTAGCCGAGATGGTACGAATAAGAGACATTGGTCGCCGTTTCTCCGATCACGAAGACGACTTCCGAGAGTTTGGCAACCTTGCCTTGGCCGGTGCCCGGATAGGATTGATTACGTTAGCCTTGTTTTCGACTATTTTGTTGTCACCTAGCAAAAGCCCCCCGAGGTCAAAAATCGTGAAAATTCTTCGCCTTCTCGCTCTCGCCCTTAGTCTTTGCTCGACCTCCTCGCTGGCCAAAACCACTCAGAGAAACGGGGTGGCTCGCGAGGCGACGTTCGTCACCAAGATTCCGGACGCGGCGGCATTCCTGCACCTGGCCCGGACGTACCACAGCGGCGACTTGGCGGATCACCCGCATCTGCTCTTCATCGTCGAGCGCGCGACCGCCAAGACATTTTATGCCGACGGGGCCAGTTTCGATTTCCACGGCTCGTTCGCCCGCGCGATCGGACTGACGACCAAGGGAGGCAAGGATTTCTTTCGCGAAAATTACACGTCGAAAGCCCGGCCTTTGATTCTCGGTACGCTCGTCCTCGAACCGAAGACGGGCGTCTACTACTTCGAATACTCCGACGCCGATCACATCGACGCCGGGCTTGTTCGGCAAACGGCCGACGCATTGAAAAAGTCGTTCTTCGCTCCTCTGGTCTTTCGCGCCAACTCCTTGGCTCACGAGGAAGTCTTGCCGGAGCTCAAGGACATGAAGACGGAGCTAGCCAACAGCCTGAGAAGTCCCGCGGCCGTAGCCGTGCACCACAAGGGCCAAGAAACGGGGGTCTTGACGCTCGGGACGGACGACAACGCCCTCGATCTGACGGCTGACGCCATTGCGCTGTTTGACGCCGCCCCGGTCAGCGTCGCCCCGGTGCGGGGCTTGATTACGGAGCAACCGAGCTCGCCCCTCTCCCATTTGCACATGCTGGCCCGCATCTGGAAGATCCCGGACGTCACGCAACCGTCGGCGAAGGAGAAATGGGGCGCACTCGCCGGCAAATGGGTGACCTTGACCGCCAGCGGCACGCGGCTCGTCGAGCTGCGCACGGCAACAGCCGCGGAGATCAAGCATGCGGCGCTCAAGACGGCGAAACCGGCCGTCTCCTTGTCGCTCGTCGCCGACTTGAAAACTCGGGAGCTAAAGGACCTCTTCGCCCAACGCCGCGTCGATGGGCGCCGCTATGGCGCCAAGTCGGCGCAGCTCGGCGAAATTTCGTCCATCGCCGGCGTCAAAGTTCCGCCAGGGTTCTCGGTGCCGTTCGTTCTTTACAGCGAACACTTCGCATCCTCGGGAGCAAAGCAGCTCGCCTTCGACGGACTCGCCGCCGGCGGGCCACTGAAGGACTTGGCAAGGAGGAAGGCGGCGCTCGAGGCAATCCGCGCCAAAATTCAAAATGCGCCGATGGCGACCGCGCCAGCGGTTGAAATCGCCAAACTCTACGAGAAGCGCTTCAAGGACAAGGGCGTCTTTGTCCGGAGCTCGACCAACGCCGAGGATTTGCCGCAGTTCAACGGCGCCGGCCTGTACACGACCGTCCCCAATGTCATCACGGCGAAGGGCGTCGTCGAGGCGGTAAAGACGGTATGGGCTTCGGTATGGAATTTAGAGGCGTTCGAGGCACGCGAGGCGGCGGGGATCCTGCATCTGCAGACTTACGCGGGCGTCTTGATCCAACTTGGGATCAGCGCGGAAAGCGCCGGCGTGCTGGTGACGCGGAACCCGTTCAATGCCGAGGACGACCGGTCGATCTACATCAACGCCAAGAAGGGCCTAGGCATCCGCGTCGTCAACGGCCACAAAGTCCCGGAGCAATTGCTCTTCAACGCCAAGACCGGCGGCATCAAAGTCCTCTCGCGCTCCGACGAGGACGCCGAGCTCGTCTTCGCAGAAGGCGGAGGCGTCAAAGACCGACCGCTCAGCGGCGACTCGACGCGCGTCTTGACCCGACCTCTCGTAAAAGATTTGGTCCGCGCCGGC
>JAYWBY010000039.1:0-7270 GCA_043781115.1 Pseudomonadota bacterium | reverse complement strand
CCCGGGCGCTGGCTTCTCTCGTTTTGTCAATTCTCGAGCTTTACTCGAGTGGCAGATCTTTCATGCCATTGCGGAGGAATGCCGGGACGTCCAACTCGTCGGGGCCTTGCGCCTTTTTCTGCGGCTGACGCATGCGTTCGGCCAGCTCCAAAGCTTCGTCGATCTTGCGATCGATGTCGGTAGCGATGAAGACGCCGTGACCTTGGTCGAAGAAGCTTTCGAGTGGCGCAGCTTGTTTCACAGCTCCTGCGCGAACTTCTTCTTGGGGGCTCGGCTGCGACGCGGCCTGACGTTGGCCTCCGAGCAAAAACTCTTCTTCCGCGTCGAAGCTCAGGTCCGCATCGAGGCTCGAATCGAAAAGGCTGTCAGCTAGAGTCTCGGCGGGAGTTTCAGTGGCTTGCTCGGCGAAGTCGTCGTCGGCGTCCGCTCCTGCGCGGGCGCCTTCCATACGCGGCTCGAGGGCGAACGGGGCGGGAGCTTGAATCTCAAGGTCCCGCTCCACGGCCCGATCCGACTCGGTGAGCTCGGACGACACGTCAGCAGCGAGCGACGGGATGTCGGCGCCGGTAAGAGCGTCTGAGCCGAGCGTGTCAAGCGTCCAGCGCGCTAGCTCTTGAGCTTCTTCGCGGGCCTCGCGTGCGACTGGCGCCGGTTGACTGGGAACGACGGGTGCAGCGAAGTGGGCGATGGGAGCCTCAAACTGCGGCTCGCGGCGGAGTTCGGCCGTCGTGGCGCCAATCATCGGGCCTGGCGAGTACGTCGGCGCAGGGGCCACTTCGCGCACGGGAACAGTGACCTGGGGTGCCTCCATGCGTGCCGGAGCTGCTGGGACGGCACCCGTTGCCGTCGGCTTGGACGCGTCGACTTTTTGGGCTTCGGGCCGTTTGGTGAGTGGCGCGTACATATGAGGCTGCGTCGCCGGGCGGGCCTGCGCTTTCGGCGTAATTAGGCCGGGCGACGTGAGCCGAGTGCCAAAGGTTTGGATCGATTGCTGTTGGTTTTTGACGCCTTCGACGGGATCGATCTCTTCTTTGTCGACCGGGAATCCCGTGGCGATGACGGTTACCCGGATTTGGTCGCCCAGAGTCTCGTCGATGACCGCGCCGAAGATGATGTTGGCGTCTTCGTGCGCGGCTTCTTGGATGATCGAGCAGGCTTCGTTGACTTCCATCAAGGTGACGTTCGAGCCAGCCGTGATGTTGATCAAGATGCCGGTGGCGCCCTCGATGTCGATATCTTCGAGGAGAGGTGACGAAATGGCCATGCGGGCCGCTTCGACGGCGCGGTGCTCGCCAGAAGCAGCGCCGATGCCCATCAGGGCTTGGCCCATACAAGACATGACGGTCTTCACGTCGGCGAAGTCGACGTTGACCGTGCCCGGGATGTTGATGATGTCGCTGATGCCGCGAACCGCATTGACCAGGACGTCGTCAGCCATTTTGAAGGCGTCGATCATGCTGAGCTGCGGCGAGGCGACTTGGAGGAGGCGTTGGTTCGGGATGGTGATCAAGGTATCGACGCACTCGCGAAGGCGCGCAATACCGGCATCCGCGTGCTTGCGGCGGCGTTTGCCCTCGAATGCGAAGGGTTTGGTTACGACAGCAACCGTAAGGGCACCGAGTTCACGAGCAATCTGCGCGACGACCGAGGCACCGCCAGTGCCGGTGCCGCCGCCCATGCCGGCGGTGATGAACACCATGTCGGCGCCTTGCAGGATTTCTTGGATTTCATGGCGGTCTTCGAGGGCGGCGTCACGACCGACGTCGGGATCGGCGCCGGCGCCGAGGCCGCGCGTCAGATCCTTGCCGATCTGCAGCTTCAGGCCGGCAAGCGAAAACCGCAGGGCTTGCACGTCGGTGTTGCAGGTGACGAAATCCGCGCCCTCGAGGCCGCTCCGGATCATCGTGTTGACGGCGTTGCCGCCACCGCCACCGACGCCGATGACTTTGATTCTGGCCCCTGGTGGGATCACGGTCTCGGGATCGAAGCTCATCCTGCTTCTCCTTGATAGCTTGGGTTCCACTACATAAGTAGGGAACACGGAATAGGAAACTTTGAATTGATTGCTATTCCTACGAGTATAGGAAGGGGCAAGCAAAATTGTCAATATTCACATGCGTTTTCCGCATGGTAGGCGCGCGGGGCGCGGCCTACGCCAGACTATGAGAGCTCTTTGATCCAGTTGAAAAACTGGCCGAGGTAGCGACTCGTCCGGGAGTTCTTGCGGTTTTTTTGCAATCCGCCAAGCCGGCATAATTCGAGATTTAGCAGGCCAAGCACGGTGGCGTGCTTCGTCGGGTGCGGGGACTTCGTCACCGCCTCTTCGCTCTTCAGCGCCTGAGTATCAGCTTGCAACACGGGCCGCGCGCGCGCGACGGGGATTTGAAGGCGCGATTTGAAGTATTCGGTGATGCCTTTGACGTCGGCACCGCCGCCGGTCAAAAGCAGACCGGCGCCGAGGGTGCCGCGGTGGGCGACGAGTTCGGTCGCGATCAAAGCGCAGAGTTCGTGCACCCGAGGCACCAAAATCGGATTCACTTGGGAAGGGCCAACGGTCTTTACGGCGCCGCGGATGTCGATGACTTCCGCCGAATCGCCAGGTCTAGGCTTGATTCCGAAACGGATCTTGATTTTCTCGGCCTCGTCGGGATTGAGACTCAAGCCGATTGCCAAGTCGCTGGTCATGAGCTTACCCGCGACGTTGACGGTAAACGCCGAAATCGGTCGGCCGCCCTTGAAGACGATGCCGTCGGTCGTACCGCCGCCGATGTCGGCTAAGGCCACGCCGAGTTCTTTGTAGTTGTCCGGGACCGTCACGGAGGCCGAAGCAAAAGGCTCAGAATAGAGCCGCACGACCTGCAGTCCGGACTCATTGCAGACGTCAACGATGTCTTTCAAGTAGAACTTGTCGGCGTCGATCAGGAAAAAGTCGCCGGTCAGCGTTTTCCCGCGAAATCCCAGCGGATCATCGACCGTTTCACGGGCGTCGACGCGGTAGCCAATGGGCACGACGTGCAGCAATTCGCGGGAATCCGAGGTGTAGTCGGCCTCGACCTTCTCTATCAGCGCCTGCTGGTCGCGCATCGCGACCGCGGGGCCTTCTATAGTCGCCGACTGCGTCACGATCCGGCTGGCCAAATGGCTGCCGGCGACTCCGACCACGACCTTGGTGATGTCAGCTGAAAACTGCCGTTCGGCCGTTTCGAGCAACTGTTTCAGGGCGGCTTTGGCCTGCTCGATGTTGGCGAGCATGCCGCGCCGCATACCGTCGGCGGGGACGCTGACAGTCTCCACGGCGTAAGTTGAGGGGCCGGTCGGAGTTTCGCGAAGCGTGGCGAGACAGAACTTGGTCGTACCGAGGTCCAGGGCGTAGAGGTTTTTCAGATGCTTGGCCTTGGGCAGCATTATTAAAATCCCTGGATCGGTTGGTTGCTCTACTTCAACTATTACATTTTCTTCAACTTTATGAAAGCCTTACCTTGATAGTCCAATTCGATGCGCTGGGCGACCTCGCCCTTGGCCTCGAGTTTCGACAGGATTCCCTGAAGTTTATCCAGTTTCCCGGCAAAAGGAGACCGTCCCATCGACACTTCAGTGTCTTTGGAATCGAGGATGACGAAAAAGCCACGAAATCGTCGATAATTCATCCGGGCCATGCCGAGCTTGCGCTCTCGAGCCGCCTTCAACAATTCGACGGCCTCCTGCAGGACCAATCTCTCCTCTTTGTCGACGATAAGCGTCAAGTCGGCTTTGGCGTTGAACTTGCCGTGATCTTCAAAAAGACCGGCGAGTACGGGCCCAGGGCAGCTCCCGACCTTGCTCGTGTCGACCGTGCCGAAGACCACCGCATCAGCCGTCACGAATCGCATTCGATCCGCTTCGACGCAGAAAAGCGGAGCCCGCCGCTTAACGTGCACGGCTAAATGGTCCGGAGCAAGTTTGATCAGGCTGACGTTCGAATAGGAGTCGAGCTGCTGGATGGCCTCGGCGGCGCGCTCGAGGTTTTGCCTCGAACCGTCCCCCGCGTTGTGTTTGGCTGCCTGGGTGATCTGCTCGATGGCGGCTTCGCTGAGGGGCCCGTCGCCTCCGGGCTTGATGCTGACGCGCCAATCGATGGGGTGGCTAGCGTCGGCGACGAAGACTCCGCGCGTTTTGAAGCGGTAAAACCCGTAGCCCGAGCTCGCGACTAAAAGGCAGGCCAAAGCCACGAGTCCCCAGAACTTCAGGCGCACGCCGAGCGGCTGCTTGCGGCCGCGTCGCGGCTTTTGGCGCATCAAAACCGAGAATTTTCCGCGTTTCTTCTTCATGCCAAGGCATCCTTCAGCTGTTCGGCGATCTTCCAAACGTCACCCGCGCCTACTGTGAGCACCACGGCTGGACGTTGCAGCGACTTCTTGACGGAAGCGGTGGCATCAGCCAAGAGATTGCACGCCACGGCGTTGACTTTGAAGCGGGTCTTTAGGTCTTCGGCGAGACGCATGGTCGAAAAGTCGAGGGTCGTCGACTCGCCGGCGCTGTACACCGGCACTACGTGGACGAAATCGGCGCCGACTAGTGCGCCCAGCATTTCGTCGTACATCGTCTCGAGCCTTGAAAAGCGGTGGGGTTGATAGACGACGTGCAGGGCGGCCCCCGGCCAAGCTTCTTTCAGCGTCTCGATGCAGGCGGCGATTTTCCCCGGATTGTGCGCGAAATCATCGAAGATATGCAGTCCTTGGGCGGCGTGAACCAAAGCCATTCGTCGGTCGACGCCGGTAAATTCGGCAAGCGCTTCCGCGGCGGCCTTGACGTTTAAGCTCAGGGCGCGCGCTACCGCAAGGCTGCAAAGCGCATTTTGAACGTTGTGCCGCCCCATAGACTTGAGACGGCAGCTGACTCTGTCGCGCTCGACGATGGCGGAAAATGTCGTCTCCCCCTCCAGAGATTGATATTCGATCGCGCGAACTTCGCTGCCGAGCAGAAAGCCATACGTCAGGCGAGAATTAGGGTATTCCGTGCCGACCTGTCGGCTCAAGGGGTTGTCCCAGCCGACTACGGCGACGCCGTCTTCAGGGTCGATTCTTGCCAAATAGTCGCGAAAAGCTGCAAGAAGGCCGGTCTGATCCTTGAAATATTCCATGTGGTCCGGGGCGACGTTGGTCAGCACGCCGATGAGCGGGCAATATTTCAAGAACGAGCCGTCGGATTCGTCGGCTTCCGCGACGAAGTATTCGCCCTTGCCGGTTCTCGCGGCACTGCCATAACGACGAATCGTGGCGCCGGTGGCCGCCACGGGGTCCAGCCCTAAGCTGTCGAGCATGTGCGTAATCATCGCAGACGTCGTCGATTTGCCGTGGGTCCCGGCTATGGTGATCGCTTTGTGGTCGGCCATTAATAAAGCGAGAAACTCGGAGCGATGTAGGACGTTCAAGTGCTTCGCGCGAGCGGTGTCGAGTTCGACGTTGCCGCGTTTGATCGCCGAAGAAAACACGACGGTCCGTGCGTCGGTAAGCGCCGCCGCGTTATGGTCGAAGGCGACTCGGGCGCCGAGCTTCTGCAGTCGGGCAAGAACCGGCGACGGGTTCAGATCACTTCCTTGCACCGAAAAGCCCTGATTTAGCGCCAGTTCGGCGAGCCCAGCCATGCCGCTGCCTCCGATACCGATGAAGTGGACCGGTCCCTCAATGGTTTCCCGCATGCGTGCCGTCTCCTGCCGAATCTCGCCCCAATCTGGCTAAGATAGCGGAAATCAGCAGGAAGACCAGCAACGAACTATTGCCGCTCGAAACGTAAGGCAGGGGCATGCCTTTGGTCGGCAGAAGTCCCATCGTCACGCCCATGTTGATGATTGCTTGCATGGCGACCAAGAGTGTCAGTCCGAAAGCTAGAAAACGGCGGTAAGGGAGGCGTTGCTGCGCGGCGATTTTAAAGCCGATAAAGCAAAGAGTGATGAAAGCCAGACAGACGATCAGCACGCCGACCAGTCCAAGCTCTTCGCCGATCACCGCCAAAATGAAGTCGGTGTGGGCTTCCGGCAGGAAAAAGAGCTTTTGCTTAGACTCACCGAGGCCGACGCCCAGCAAGCCGCCGTTCTGAAAAGCCACGAAACTTTGGATGATTTGAAATCCAGAGCCCTTGATCGTCGCCCACGGGTCGAGAAAGCTCATAACGCGTGCGATGCGGTATGGCTCGAAAATAACGGCGACGGCGATCGCGAGCACGAAGGCCGCGACGGCCGAAAGGACGAAACGTCGGCTGACGCCGGCGGCGAACAACATGAAGAACGTCACGACGAAGAGCAAGACGGGCGTGCCGAGATCTTTTTGGACCAAAAGGAGGCAGGCCACGACTCCAAAGACTCCGACGTTCGGCAGGATGCCTTTGCCGAAGCTCGCCATGTCGCTCCGCTGACGGCTCAAGTTTCGCGCCAGAAAAAGTACTACCGCAAGTTTGGCCAACTCCGCTGGCTGGCCGCCGATGAACGGCAAGTTGAGCCAGCGCGAAGCGCCGCCCACCTTTGTGTACATTCCCGGGACGAAAATCAGACCGAGCAAGAACAGAGCGAAGGCGAGGAGCGGTAACGTCGCCCGCTCGATCCATCGAAAGGGCACGAATTGCAGGGTCAAAATCATGCCGAAGCCCAGAGTTGCCGCTACGGCCTGCTTGCGTAGGAAGAGGAACTCGTCGCCGAACTGCTGGGCTCCCTTTAGCGAGGAAGCAGCGTAAATCGCAATCAAGCCGATCGTGGTGAGGAGCCCTACGACCGTGACCAGCGCCTTGTGGTACGGAAACGGGGGTTTCACTCCAGCCATGATCAAACCTCCGGACGTTTACTTCGGCCGCAAGAGCCTTGGGGCCAGCGCTTGCTTGAAGACTTCCCCGCGATGCTCGTAGTTTCGAAATTCATCGAAGCTGGCGCAGCCGGGGGAGAAAAGCAGACCATGTGGGTATTTTTCTAGTATGCCACCGATTCCACTCAAGGCGGCAGCCAAGGTAGGAAATTCCTGCACTGGGACTGCGTCGCGAAGCGCGCGGGCAATGTCTGGACCGGTCGGACCAAAGGTGATGAGGGCCGCAATCTTGGTCTTTTCGGCAAGAAGAGGCGCATAGGGCTCTCCTTTGCCCTGACCGCCCATCATAAGAACGACCGGCGAGGCCATGCTACCCAGTGCGACCAACGTCGACTCGACGTTGGTGGATTTGCTGTCGTTCACCACGACGCCGGTTGCGATCCTTCCGACCAACTCGCATCGGTGGGGAAGGCCTCGAAAGCCCTTCAAGAGTGGAAGGA
>JAYWBY010000038.1:0-7307 GCA_043781115.1 Pseudomonadota bacterium | reverse complement strand
CGCGTCGCCGTCATCTCGACGTCGGCGGGGTTGAGGTTGATCTCGATGTCGTCCGCCTCGGGGAGAATCGCCACGGTGCAAGCGCTCGTGTGAATCCGCCCTTGGTTCTCGGTCGCGGGCACGCGCTGGACGCGGTGCACGCCGCTCTCGAACTTCATGCGGCTGAAGACGGCGTTGCCTTCGATCAAGCAGATGACTTCCTTGAAGCCACCAGCGCCCGAGACCGTCGAACTCAACACTTCCGTACGCCAGCGCTGACGGTCGGCGTACCGTTGGTACATCCGAAAGAGGTCGGCCGCGAACAAAGACGCCTCGTCGCCGCCCGTGCCGGCGCGGATCTCCAAGATCACGTTCTTCTGGTCGTTCGGGTCGTTGGGTAGCGACAAGAGGATCAGGTGTTTTTCCACCTTTTCGATCTCGACGACGACGCTGTCGAGCTCTTCCTTGGCCAGCGCGCGCATCTCGGCGTCGCTCTCGGTGAACATCGCCTTCGCTTCGTCACGAGCTTGGCCGAGGGCTTTGTACTTTTGGTACGTAGTGACCAGCTCCTCGATCGAGGCGCGCTCTCTAGTCAACCGGGTCATGTCCACCGACTTCAGCTCACCGGACGCCAATGCGTCTTCGATGTCGCTGAAACGGCGGACCAGACTCTCGAGGTTATCGAACATGACGCGAGAAGTCCTCACGCCACGTTGCGCGATTCACGTGGCTCAGGATGATAGGGCCGAACGCCCGATCATTTCTTGCCGTATTTCTTCTGGAATTTCTCGATACGACCGGCGGTGTCGATCAACTTCACTTTGCCCGTGAAGAACGGGTGACAAGCGCTGCAGATCTCGAGTTTGATCTCGGGACGCGTCGATTTCGTCAGGAAACTGTTGCCGCAGGCGCACGAGACTTTCGATTCGCCGTATTGCGGATGGATGCCTTCTTTCATGACCTAAACTCCAAAAAAACCATTTACCTAATTAGCCGTTCATCGAATCAAGAAACTCAGTGTTGGTCTTCGTTTTGTCGATTTTGTCCTGGAGGAACTCCATCGCGTCGACCGGGTTGAGCGGCTGCAGCAGTTTGCGCAAAATCCACATACGATTCAACACGTCTTTTGGCAAGAGCAGATCTTCTTTCCGCGTGCCGGACTTGTTGATGTCCATCGCCGGGAAGGTCCGTTTTTCCGACAACTTACGGTCCAGGTGGATCTCCATGTTGCCGGTACCCTTGAACTCTTCGAAAATCACCTCGTCCATCCGTGAGCCGGTGTCGATCAAAGCGGTGGCGATGATGGTCAAAGACCCGCCCTCTTCGATGTTCCGGGCAGCGCCGAAGAAGCGCTTCGGCTTGTGCAAGGCGTTCGAGTCGACACCACCGGAGAGGATCTTGCCCGACGGCGGAACGACGGAGTTATACGCACGGGCGAGACGCGTGATGGAGTCGAGAAGAATCACGACGTCCTTCTTGTGTTCGACCAGGCGCTTGGCCTTTTCAATCACCATCTCGGCGACTTGAACGTGGCGTTGGGCCGGCTCATCGAAGGTCGAGCTGATCACCTCGCCGCGCACCGAGCGCTCCATGTCGGTGACTTCCTCGGGGCGTTCGTCGATCAGGAGAACGATCAGGACCACGTCGGGGTGGTTCTTCGCTAGCGCCGAAGCGATGTCCTGAAGAAGCACCGTCTTACCGGTACGGGGCGGCGCCACGATCAGCGACCGCTGGCCCTTGCCGATTGGGCAGAGGAGATCCAAGATCCTCGTCGAGAGGTTCTTCGGATTCCACTCCATCTTGAACTTCTCCATCGGATAGAGAGGCGTCAAGTTGTCGAAAATGATCTTGTCGAAGTCCGGATCCGGCGCGGAACCGTTGACGTTTTCGACCTTTAGCAGGGCGAAGTAACGCTCGGAGTCCTTCGGAGGGCGAATTTGACCGGAGATCGTGTCGCCGGTGCGGAGGTTGAAGCGGCGAATCTGGGACGGCGACACGTAAATGTCGTCCGGGCCCGGCAGGTAGTTGTAGTCAGGAGCGCGCAAGAAACCGAAGCCGTCGGGCAACGTCTCGAGCACGCCCTCGCCGTAGATGACCCCGCCGCGCTCGGCTTGGGCTTGGAGGAGGGCGAAGACGACCTCCTGCTTACGCATATTGCTGGCGCCGTCGATGCCGAAATCCTTCGCCATTTTGTTCAGGTCGGGGATCCGGATGTTCTTCAGCTCGGTCAGGTTGATCGTCGGCACTTCGTCGTTGGTCGGGGGCATGACCTCTTCGACGTGGACGGGGGCCGGGGCGGCCGCCTCTTTGGGAGCCTTTTTAGGCTTTGCTGTCACTTCTGAGGACATGCTTTTCTCGCTTAAATAGGTGGGTGAAACGGGAGTTATGGACGAAGGATAGGCGGACTTTTAAGGATGCTTGTGTGGTTGTCGGTGCCCGAAGGGGCTAGGAATGGGTATCGGGATCCGTTGCGAACCCCATAGATAAGCTACCTCGATTCGGAAGTCAACCGAGCTTTCTAAGGGATTGCTCAGTAATTCCGCACATGAATCATAAGCGGCAATAGCTAAGGAATTGCTGATGGACCGCGTCAAAGACGTGACGCTATAATAGCCATGAAGACACTCCATCTCCTTATATAGTTAAGTTTGAAGGGAAGGCTTTTCCATGCAACGAGCCGCCGCCATCAAGTCGCTGATCCTCTGTCTAAGCATCGGGTTTTGCAGTGCGTTCTCGACCGGGGCGAGAGCCCAGGGCACGGAAGAGCGCTTTCAGGATTTGTTCATTACGGCTGGCTACTGCGCGGCCTTCGGTGCGGCCCTCGGCACCGCGTTTCTCGCGTTCAAGGACGACCCGTCGGCGAACCTGCAGTACATCGCCATGGGCGCCTCGCTCGGTTTCATCGGCGGCAGCGTGCTCGGCACCTACATCATTTTCTCGCCGGTCGTGACGGACGACTCGGTGCCGAATAATGGCGCCGGCTCGCTGGCGTTAAATCAGGCACTGCCCGATGAAGGCGTCGTCTTCCGCCCGACCTACAACAGGTCGACGCAGACGATTAGCTCGATCGAAGGCGGGATGACGCTGGCCCGATTCTAGTTCGATGAAATAGCTGGTATTTTTGATCAAAGGACCGCGGCCCGAGTCAAAGACTATTGGGCCTTTTCGTAACCAGGCAGCGAGACTTCGTACAGGCTCTTGAAGTGCTTGCCCGTCATGAAGAAGCGCGCCGTGGCGGCGTCGTAAGCGATACCGTTCAGGACGTCGTTGATGTCGGCGGACGGATTTTTCGCGGCGAGTTCCGAGGCGTCATACCAATTGGTGATGTTGCCGGTCGCCGGATCGATGCGCGCGATGTAGGGCGAAGGGAAGATGTTCGCCAGGATCGCGCCGCCGACGTATTCCATTTCGTTGATGTTGGTCTGAAGCTTGTTGCCGTCGCGAACGGTGATCGTGCGCACGGTCTTGAACGTCTTCGGGTCGACGAAGTAGAGATGCTCGGTGCCGTCGCTCCGGATCAAATACTGGTCGTCGTTGGTCAGGCCCCAGCCTTCGGTGGCGACGGAGAACGACTTCTTCCGTTTGAAACCGGTGGCGGTCTCTTGATAAACGTAGCCAACGTGATTCTTGTACGTCAGCTGGTAGATCAAACCGTTCCAAACGGTGATGCCTTCACCGAAGAGTTGTTGGTTCTGGACGACGGTCTTCAAGACTTTGCCGGTCGCCGGATCGACTTTGCGCAGGTTCGTCGAACCTTCGCGGCCGGTGCCTTCGTATAGAACGCCGTCTTTGAAGAAGAGGCCTTCGGTGAACGACGCGGCATCGTGCGGATGCTCAGCCAGCACCGTGATCTTCTGGGCGCGGCTCGCCAGATCAGCCGGCAGCAAGCTGTCGTCGAAGTGCGGCGCCGTCTCGAGGGATGACGCGGATTCCTGACGGCCGCACGCGAAGGTGAGCGACGCCAGGGCCAGGACGACCATTGAGTCTCTAAGGGGGATAAAATGCATGGCCCCTTATCGGCTCGACTTGGAAAAAACTTTAGTTCTGTCTAGTAATTTAGACGATTCAATCAGTTATGATTCAATGTCTCGCCGGTGAAATGTCGGGGCGCGGTCAAATTGCGAGGCCCCCGTAGAGGGTCAACCAGTGCACGTCGACGCGGTGCCAGCCGCGCGTCGACGCAGTGACGCGCCCGTCGTCGGCGACGCCTTCCTCTCGCACTTCCTTGCGTTCGTAGACCGGAACGCTGACGCCGACCCAATCGACGCCCGCGGTAAAGTGGCGCCAATGCCATTGGTTGCCGAGGCCCGCGTCGACGAAGCCGAGCGTCCGTTCGGGCGTCTTGAACGGCTCGGTGCCGAAGCCCGATTCTTTCCACGACACGCCCCAATAGGTTTGGAAGCTGTTGCCGTGAAAGAGTTTGGTGTGGAGATACCCACCTTCCGACCACGTCTCGGCTTTGTCGTCGACGTCCAATCCGGAAAAGCCGGCCTCGATGATCCGGTCGTTGCTGACGAGCAGTCCGAGAGAATACCCGTAAGTCCCAACCATCGCCTGCACGGTCTGCTGGCGCCGCATGTAGCGACTCGAATCGTCCTCTTCCGGAACGTAACGATCGGCGCTGATCCGCGCCGTCGCGGATTGCGCCGCCAAAAATCCCGCCACCAAGAAAACTGCTCCGACGAGTCTCACTGCTCCTCCTCCCGCGTTGAGTTGCGGCGGACGTAGCAGGTAGCGTGCCAAGCCCAAGTGGCCTTTTGGACTGAACTGGCGGCTATTCCCAGCGAACAGGCCTCTCTATGAGAGGCACCTGTGCCCATTTCGAAACGCCCGCTCAGCTCAACCGGTCGCGGTAGCTCTCATAGCCGAATTTCTTTATCAATTCGTACTTACCATTTTGGTGCTTCAGCGCGATCGACGGCAAGCGGACGCCGTTGAAGTTGCTGGTCTTGACCATCGTGTAGTGCGACATGTCGAGGAGCGTCAGGCGTTGGCCGACGGCGAGCGGGGCGTCGAACGAATAGTCCCCGATGATGTCGCCCGCGAGGCATGTCAGGCCGCCGAGCTTGTACGTGTACTTCTTTTGGCCCGGTTCGCCGGCGCCGACGATCTCGGCGCGGTAAGGCATTTCCAGGACGTCGGGCATGTGGGCCGTGGCGCTGGTGTCGAGGATCGCGATCGGGCCGCCGTTGTCGGTGATGTCAAGGACGGTGGCGACTAAGACGCCCGTGCGAATGGCGATGGCCTCGCCGGGCTCCAGATAAACTTCGAGGCCGTAGCGCTTCTTCACGCCGGCGATGACGCGGACCAACCGTTCGATGTCGTAACCCGGCCGGGTGATGTGGTGGCCACCACCAAAATTGATCCATTTCAACGACGAGAAGAATTTCCCGAATTTCTTCTCGACCACGGCCAGCGTCCGCTCGAGCGCGTCGCTGCCCAGCTCGCAAAGCGTATGGAAGTGGATGCCTTCCAAGCCTTCGAGGAGTTCTGGGTGGAATTGGTCGAGCGTCACGCCGAGGCGCGAACGCGGAGCGCACGGGTCGTAGAGTTCGACTTTGACTTCCCGGTGTTCGGGGTTGACGCGCATGCCGCACGAGATCTTCTTCGGGGCGTTGGCGACCGTCTTCCTGAAGCGCGTCCATTGGCTGAACGAGTTGAACACCAAGTGGTCGCAAAGCGTCACCAGCTCGGCCATGTCGGCGTCGCTGTAAGCCGGCGCGTAGGCGTGAACCTCGCCGCCGAGCTTTTCGCGCGCCAAGCGGGCTTCGTGCGGGGCGCTTGCGGTGGCGCCCGGAAGGTACTTCTTTACCAAGTCGAACGTGCTCCACGTAGCAAAGCCTTTCAACGCCAGCAAGATCTTGCAGCCAGCCTGCTCCTGGACCGAGGCCAGGAGCTTCAGGTTCCGCTCCAGCGCCTCGAGCTCGACGACCCAGCAGGGGGAATCGGGGACGAGGGCTTGGTCGATCCCGTGCATCAGAGTTCCTTAACGTGCCAAGGCAGGCCGTGTTTGCCGAGCTCTTCCAGGAACGGGTCGGGGTTCATTTGCTCGACGTGGATGACGCCGGCCTTCTTCCACTCGCCGCGGAGCATCATCATCGCGGCAACCATCGCCGGCACGCCGGTCGTGTAGCTGACGGCCTGCGAACGCACTTCCTTGAAGGTCTCGGCGTGATCGCAGATGTTATAGACGAACGCCTTCTTGGCTTTGCCGTTCTTCTTGCCTTCGATGATGCAACCGATCGAAGTTTTGCCCGTGTACCCTTGAGCCAAGCTCGCCGGATCCGGGAGGAGGCGCTTCAGGAATTCCAGCGGCACGACTTTCGTGCCTTTGTAGTCGACCGGGTCGATGCGCGTCATGCCGATGTTCTGCAGCACCCGCAAGTGGGTCAGGTATTCATCGCCGAACGTCATCCAGAAGCGGATCTTTTTCAAGCCTTTGATGTTCAAAACCAGCGACTCGAGCTCTTCGTGGTAGATCAGGTAAGCTTTCTTGTCGCCGACGCCCGGGAAGTCGAAGGTCTGCGAGATTTCCATGGGCTTCGTTTCGATCCACTTGCCGTTTTCCCAGTAGCGGCCGTTCTGGGTCACTTCGCGAATGTTGATTTCCGGGTTGAAGTTGGTGGCGAAGGCCTTGCCGTGGTTGCCGGCGTTGCAATCGACGATGTCGATCGTCGAAATTTCGTCGAAGAGATGCTTCTGGGCGTAAGCGCAGAAGATGTTGGTCACGCCGGGGTCGAAACCGGCGCCGAGGAGCGCCATGCGGCCGGCCTTTTCGAAGCGTTCGCGGTAGGCCCATTGCCATTTGTACTCGAACTTGGCGACGTCGCGCGGCTCGTAGTTGGCGGTGTCCATGTAGTCGACGCCGGCTTCGAGGCAAGCGTCCATCAACGTCAAGTCTTGGTACGGCAAGGCGACGTTGACGAGGACGTCGGGCTTCACGCGGCGAATCAAAGCCACGGTCTCAGGGACATTGTCGGCGTCGACTTGCGCGATGTCGATCTTGCGTTTGTGCATCTCTTGGATCTCGTCGCGAATCTTTTCGCAACGAGAGAGCGTGCGGCTAGCGAGTGTGACGTGCTCGAAGTCCGAAGAAGCCATGGCGCACTTGTGAGCGACGACGCTGCCGACACCACCAGCACCGATGATCAATACCCGACGACCCATGTGACACCTCCGCAAAGCCCAAGTCCATATGATGGCTAGCTGATTTAAACCGGCCGCCCGCCGTTTTCAATCAAAAACGGGGTCAGGCACCTCCTGTAAGTCCCTGATCCGATGGACTGGTTTGAGGGCATCCCAAGAACTCACTGGACGCGCCTCAGCCC
>JAYWBY010000037.1:0-7312 GCA_043781115.1 Pseudomonadota bacterium | reverse complement strand
TGTCGGCGACACCATGATATCCCCCCGCTCCCGCCAAACCCCCTTTTAGCCTGGGTTTAGTCCGGCACGTCTGTTGCTAGATCATGACTATTGGGGGGACCAGTCTTGCAATCTGCACTCAAAATCGTTCTCTTCTCGAGTCTAGTAGTTTCGCTTGTAGGCTGCGTGATCGAAAACCACGAGTCTGGCTGCTTGGATACGGGACGTTGGGAATGCACTGGAGCAGGGACCGGAATGAGCTGCACTCGTTCGGACCCTACGTCCTTCCAGTGCTCGCCAGAAACCGGCGACTGCGGCTGCCAGCTAGGGGCGTCGCTATCCGATAGCGCGCCCAATCCTTCGCACACTGGCCAGTTTCCGATGAACGGCGTGGTGGAAGCCGGAAGGTTGGGCTTCTTTCTTGCTCCGCTCTTTCGCTAAAGGTCGCCACCGCCCTTATATCCTCCGGCAGCGCCTTAGTTTAGAATGGTACATGTCAGTCCGCTTCCCGGGGTCCGCACGTTCGTCATGGTCACCGAGACGTTCCTGACGCTGGCAGTCTTCGACAAGACGCCGAACGGGCTTTTGATTCAGCAGTAGCTTGTTTCGCCGTTAAAATAGGCGGCGCCTATGGACTTGCTTGCCAAACTGATACCGGTTGCTTCCGTAGCAGCCTCGCTGATGTCACTGCTCGTTGGCGGTTGCAGGACAATCGACGGCTCGGGCTATGAGGTTTCTGAAGCGTCCGCCGCAAGAATCTCCGTTTCCCTGGTATCAAACGAGCCGGGCGGCATTTTCGTGCTGGACCAGCTCCAAAGGAAAGCCACGCAGATCAAGGCAATCACGTCTGATGAAGCTCAGATAAAGTATTCGTTCGCAAAAAGGCCGCAAAGCACCGCGTACGACTTTGTGTACTCCCCGGAAGGCGGAGCCGAGAAGGGCGTCATCAGCCGCTTTACCTTCGATCTCAGCTCGTTTTCTTCCGGCGCGACTGAAACGCTCAGTTCGGGATTGAGTGGATTCGCCAACGGCCCTTCACTTTGTGCCAGACAAAACAAGGTTGCGTTCGTGACGATAAATTCCGACAGCACCTCCGTTTCGGCCCTCGATCTTTCCGGGTCGGCCGGGCTCCATGCTATCGTGGTTGGCCCAAAACAAATGTCCGCCGATCTCTCGTGCGAGAACCTCTCACAGGGCGTCGCGTATGCCCATTACCCGTGCTCGAGCAGCTCGCTAGCTGTCTGTGGCGCCTCGGAAAACACGCTCGCCGCTATCTATCGCGCGACTGAGGGCGCCCCGCCCGTGCAGTTGACCTTCCCGGAGCTGGATCCGCGAATCATCCAGAGTCCCGGTCGTCCGATCGACAATCACCTGGGAGACATCGACTCACGGGCTTTGGAGAGTCCCGAGGGGAACTTCCTTGTTTTTCAGCGTATCTTCACGACTCCGAGCCTGTTCAACGGCAGTGCTCCGATCGACAGTGAATATGGTCACAACGGCTTCATGGCGGCTTACTACAAAGAGATTGGAGAGTTTAGTTCTCCCAATCAGCGGGAGTTCCGCCTCAGCTTTGATTCCTGGGTGCTAAGTCATTATCCGCAGGATCAGCAAAGCCACGTTGAAATTAAATCGATCATGGGCACCTCCGACATCAGAATACCTGACGATGAGCCGAGCAAAATCGATGTCCTCATGGCGGCATCGATGACGTCGCCGAGCTACGAGTACAACGGCATTCTCCGCGGGCAGTTCGATCGAACGGCGGCGGGGAACAGCGACACAATCAATGTCGGCAACATTACATCGGTCTTAGACACACGCGAGTTCGCCTGTGGCGTATGGGCGGCCATGGGAGGGGTACTCGACTCGGACGGGAATATCTATGTTTTTATGGAGCAATTCCCGAGGCTCATGGAAGATGGCAAGCTGGTCTCGTTTTCTTCGAGAAAGGTTAAGATTCTCCCCAACGCTCAGATCCCGATCGTGGATGTCGACGGCGTCAAGTCTCTGAAGATAAACGGGCAGAACATCCCCGTGGAGCAGTGGCGGTCCATGTTCTGCGGCGGCGGCTAGGTTCAAATTTGCCATTGCCTGCCTCGATGATGCTCGTTAGTTCGGCACGGCGAATGACGATTTTCGAATCTCCAATTTCATGGAAAACAAATCACTCTGATTGGCCCTTCGTGACGTTCCAAACGACGAGCGCAGGTCCTTCTTTGGTATGTCTTACGCATCCTACCGCCCGATAATCCTGAGCCACAAAGGGTCGGAAGCTACATCCGCCGAACTCCTTCTCAAACACATGAAGGACCTCGTCCTCGCGGGTCCAGTGTCCTCCGGCCTCCGTGATGCTTTGCTCCTGCGGGTCCAATCCCATCGGAGCAGCGTAAGGCTCGCGTCTAACGACTCGCTCTCTCGCTATGTCCCAAGTGACTTTCTCCAGCCGACCGTACTCCCCACAAATGAAATTCGCCTTCTTCCCGTGCTCGCTGCAGTCATCGACCGAGCACCGGCCCCCTATCGCGGGAAGACGTTGCTCTTCGAGAGTCGATGCATCGACCAGAAATGGAGTGCCGTCCCCTCTGGCGGCGGCAATGCGGTTGGTCTCGAGGCAAAGTTTCGGGTCCAACCGATGGGTGGGCGGCTTCGCTTCGCCGAAAACCCGGCAATTGAGCTGATCGTTCTTGGGCTCTCTTTGTGCGCAAAAGACTTGGCCAAGGTTCCAACGCCAATACGCCAGAACTACGGCATGGTTTTCGGCGAACCAAGCTTCCTCGAGACTGCCTTTTTTTGCCTCCGACACCGCCGCGTCGTCCGGCAAATCCAAGGACCGGGTCGTAACCTTGCCGGATATAACATCCAAGTGGATCAGGTGGAGGTCATCGCCCCACTCTTCGCCATCGGACGCCAGGATCACAACCTCCTGATTCGTCCGGCCGAAGGTCAACGCTGCGATCCTTAGGGAATCCATGAGCCGGAAGCTGTCGGGGTGACCGAATTCCGGCGTGTAGAGCGTCGGGTCGTCCCAGCCCTCTTGTTCCCAGCCGAAGAGGACGCAGCCTTGGAGTGGCCAAAGCACCATCGCTGCTAAAAGCAGTGCGGTCGTGCTTGGCTTTTTGTTACGATTTGACTCACGCGGCACCGGAACCTCCTGTTCCAAACTGGCGCTCGGCACGCACATGTCTCCTAAAGACCTAACATCGCGCACGGAGTGCTGGCATGCGTAAACTCGTTGGACCGTGTCTTTCGATGCTGGTCTCAGTGTTGATTGGCTGCGTCTCGACCGAAACCATGACTTCTTCCAATATCAAACCCGACGTGATCGCCCAGGCATACAGCACAATCTGTCGCACCGCCGACAACCAATGCACGAGTATCGCACAATTCCGAATAGGCGATCAGAGCGGCCCCACGTTGGAGTTTTCGGAGCCGCGACAAGTTATGATCAATGGCAAGGAAGCAAAGTTTTTCAATAGCAGCGTGTCGAATCAAGCCTTCGACGTCTTAAGCTATTTGACTGTCGTTCCTATTTTCAAACTATATAAGAGTGGCTCTTACTACTACGCAGCATATGGCTTTGAATCTAACCATGTTTTCGACTTTATCGATGACGCGGGGAGAAAGCGCGAAACGCATATCGAAGTGAGATCGTTTTTGCCCGTGTCAAAGACACCCAATGCAATTGGCGACCTGGATTCATTTTCCTTTGGTTTGCGCGAAGGACTCGTCGACGGCGAAACATTGAGTTGCATTTTGACGCTTAATCCCGGGCGTGTGGAGCGCTCTCTGTACGCAACTGCGCATGCCGTAGACGGAAGATACCGCTGCGATTTCACCCAAATGCGTTCTTCGGACGCAAAGCGGAAACCATCCGACGTTTATCGTTTGCAGATTTTGCGATCAGTTTCGATGGATCATGAGGATGATCTCGGGAGAATGGTCCGCACAAGCGCTACCACAGAGCTTACGGTGAACGGCAAGTTTGAAGGCTGAGGTGCGAGTCGTGTAAACGGGGTCGACATCCGAGATCCTCCGCACTGTTCGCGCGGCGAGTCGGCTAATCAGAGCTTGGTTTAGCTGAGCCCACCGATCGAAACGCCAAGTATGGCGGGCCGGCGGCGCCAATACTTCGTACCAGGATCCTGCGATCCCTGATTCCCTTAGTGAATTTGTCGAAAATTTCCTTTCTAGTATATAATGGGTTCTTACGGAAAAATACCGCGTTTAAGAAACAACGAAGCCTTGGAATTTCACGCTCTTGCTGCAGTCCACGGCCCAAGATTCGCAAACGCATCGAGAAGCTTGTACGAAAATTGGTCGGCAACGGACTAATAGCGGCCCTTCATAGTGGGATTGAAAAATGTCGAAACTGAAGAAGTGCGGAGTCATGGCGGTGCTGTTAGTGGCGGGATGCAAAACCCCCTCCGGCGACCAATCAGCGGTGAAAGCCAGCAGCGGGCACGCTGCTGCGGCAAATGGCGGCGCAGCCTCAGCCTACACGGGGCCTGAGGTTCCGGCGAGCTTTCAGGGCGAGGACGCCCGCACCGAATGGCTGAAATACTGCATAGGCGGCGAGGACGTCGCCGACAAGCCGAAGCCGAATTATGCCAACGCCGAAGTGAAGGCGGCAGTGAAGAAGCTCAATCTCGTCTTCGATCATAGCTTCGCCATCCATCAGTTTTCCTACAAGGCGATCCTCGACAAATTCTCGACGCCGCTCGAGGCCGAGTCCTTCGAGGTAAAGCCCAATACCCACGACTATCTCAACTATCTTTGCGGCGAGTTCCGCGATCGCCCGACGATGATCGCCGCCAAGCTGCGTTGGATGGCGAGGATGAACTTCGTCGACAAGAAGAAGGCCGGCGAGACTTTCGACGTCTCGGCGGACGACGTCTGGGGACAGGTCCGCATCGAGGACTATGCTCCTTATCTGACCTTCTCCAATGCGATCTGGACGGCACGCTCCGACGAACTGCAACCGATCAAAGTCGGCAGCGTCACCGGCGTCGACCGGCCTGTCCCCGGCCTCTCGGTGTGCGAGACGAAGATGATCTTCGCCAAATTCGTCCGCGCGAAAAAATCCTTTCCCGGTCTCGCCAAATACAAAAGCGCATTCAATACCTTCAAGTCGAGCTGCGGACCGGAGGACGAAAACTTTTTCTATGACTTTCGCGGCGATTCCAACTTGAAGCCGAATACTCCGGAATCCAACGGCATGATTTGGCTCTCGCAAACTATCGCCGGCGGCTGCGTCACCACGGTTAAGGCAAGAGAAGGCAGCTTCTTGACGGACGACCAGTGCCGCAAGTACTACGAAGCGCCGTTCAAGAGCCGCTGGGACGGGGCGCGCGCCGGCTTGGCCGCCGAGCTCCTGCATCGCAAGACGTTCCGCAAGGCAATCATGGCGCAGCGCGACAAAGAAGTGACGACCGTGGCCAGCGCCACGGCCAAGGAAGGCTACCTCTTTGGTGACCTCGGTCCGTGGAGCTTCCGCGTCGGCGACCCGACGTCGGGCACGGCGGACAAGCAAAAGATTACGGCGCGCAGCGGGCAAGCCGGCGTCATCGTCGACGGCTGGGAGCCGCTTTGGTCGACGCCGGACTTCGGTTTGGTGAAACTCAACGCCGGTAGCGACCAGAAGGGTCAAGTTCAGACCCTGTTGCAGGTCGCCGTCGACCGCCACACCTACTGGTACGCGGTCGGTTATGACGACGGCGGCAACCTGCCGCTCAAAGGCGGTGCCTGGTCGCCGTTCGTCGCGTCGAGCTATGAGATGAGCAAGTCGAACCTCTTCACCTCGCCGGGCTTTACAGTGCAGTCGGACGATGCCACCGCCGTGGCCGTCAAGCATTGGATGTACATTTTCAAAGTGCCGAAGGAACGCCTCTACAACACCGATCGCCTGCTGGCCGAGTCGGAGACCAAGGTCGACTTCGACCACTATTGGTTCGACGAGCGCGCCTTCGGTACCGATCAGCTAGCGCAAGAAGAACGCGCTTGGGATCGCCTTGGCGAGCCGATGGAAGACGAGTACGAGAGCATTCTCTACTTGCACAACATTCCCGCGGGCGACGCTGGCGAAAGCGACTCCCTGACACCGCCGCACTTGTGACGGCACGGCGCTTCATCGTCCTTCTCCTCCTGCTGACGGGCTCTGCTTGCAAGTGCCCGTCAGCGGACTCCGACGTCAAAGTTACCAATGGCATCGAGATCCCGCCCGCGAGCGAAGGGGGCGCCAGCGATCCTTATCCCGCCGTCGTACGCATTCATAACGACGTTGAGGACAAAAACTGCACGGCGACGTTTCTGTCGCCGCGCGTCGTCATCACCGCGGCGCATTGCCTGAGCGCGCGACCGGATGGCGGCATTTCCCTCAACGAGCGGTCGGCCAAGCGAGTCGCGCACCTCGGCTTGATCGGCCAGGCCGCCGAGTTGCACCCGCAAGACCTGGCGTTGGTCGAGTTCGCCGCCGATCTGGCGCCCGCCGTGTTGCCGCTCAGCGGCGCGCCGTTCGCTTCCGGCGATGCCGTGACGTTCGTCGGCTTCGGGCGCGGTCAAGCGTTCGACCCTGGTTCGAGCGGCACCAAACGCTACGGCAGCAATATCGTCGCCGGTTTCGAAAACGGCCTGGTTTTGGTGCTTGGCGCGACTGGCCATGAGGCCGCCCAGGCGCCCGTCGGCACGGACTCGGCGTCGGCGATTGGCGACTCCGGCGGCCCTGTGCTGGTCGACGGCAAGATCGCCGGTATTGTCTCAGGTGGCTCTCCTTCCGCCGATCAACGCAAAAGATCGCTGATCGTTGACCTGACCAGCGCAGAAGCGCGCAAGCTGTTGCGCAAGGCCGCCGCCATGGGCTTTGCCTTGCCTCCGCGTTGAGAAACGACCACCGTCCTCAGATTACCATGGTAAAAAAATACAAAGCGGAGGTGCTGACCCCGATCCCTTGCCGCAGGCGGGCGTGCGCCTGGTTTTATTCTGAATGGCCTTTCGTGACGTCCCAAACGACGAGAGCAGGCGCTGATCGCGACAAGTCCGAGGCCAAGGTGGCGCTTCCTGCATAGGCTGGAAGCTGCGTGGATTGGTTAGATTTTGACTAGTACCCCCAAACGGGGTACTATTTGAACTGGAGCGAGTTGTGGTCAAGATTGTCAGAATCAGTCGAAGCGCCATGCGCGACCTCCAAAGTATGCCGATGTTTATAGCCGATAAGCTGATGACGTGGACCAAGCGGGTAGAGAAGGTTGGGCTCGAAGAAGTGCGAAAGATCAAGGGCTACCACGACGAGCCGCTGCGCGGACAGCGGCAAGGTCAACGGGCCATTCGCCTAAGTCGC
>JAYWBY010000036.1:0-7319 GCA_043781115.1 Pseudomonadota bacterium | reverse complement strand
CGGAGCGCGGACGCCTCGGCTGCCGCGAATGTCCTGTGGATCCACCGCGAGCCGCTGGTCGATTTACTTCTTGAGCGGCTTGGCGAGCTTGTCGCAGTTGGTCGCCTTGATCTTAGTGCCGTGAACTTTCAGCCGCACCGTCAGCGCCGGGGACTCTTCGTCAGTTCCGGAAGGCAGCAAGAACTTGCAGCGGTAGCGCGGCTCTTTGTCCGGCCACTTCGGGTACACGGCCAAAACGTGCGGCTGGTCCGCCGTCAGATCACTGAAGTTCACCGGCGTCTCGCCGCGCGCAAGGCCGTCGTCGATTTCGACATGCACCGGTTGGTCTCCCGGTTGGCCGCTCAATTCGACGGTGGCGAAAGCATAGTTGCCGTTGCGCTGCAGGACGACGTCATCCATGCGAAAAGTCTCGCCGGAGTCGCCTTCGACGCTCACCAGGTGCGCGACGTACCCGTCACGGCTGATTTTCAGTTTGTGGCGGCCGGGCGCCATGTTCACTTTGACGGGCGTTTCGACGTAGTTGCCTTCGAACTGCTTTTCGCCGTCTACCGTGATCCGGATGCCGGTCGGCGTCGTGCCGAGTGCTATTACCAGCGGCGGTTTCGCCGCCAGTTTGAAGCGACCGACCGAAGCCGCCAAGGCCGCCACCCACACGAAGGCGGTGACGGCAATCAGCAGGCTTTGGCGCGTGGCTCGGTTCATCGGCTTAGGGTCCGGTGCATTTGCGTAATTTGTGGTCGATGACGACTTCGTCCGGCTGCCGCCAGTTAGTCGACTTAGGGGTGATCTTGCAGAAGAAGTCGTGCTCGCCCTCGACGACGACGCGCAGCTTGTAGGTCTTGCCTTGCATCAAGTCCGGGGCAACCGCTGAAACTTTACCCGGCATGAGTTTGGCCATGAAGTAGCCGTCGTTGACGTCGAAGCGAATGGCTTTGTCGAAGGGCTTCGCCTTGACCTTGACGGCGGCGAGCGCCGACTTTTCTTTCAGCACGACGTCTTCCTTGGTTTGGTGCTCTCCGTCCTCTAGCGTGAACTCATAACGGTACGGGTTGTAGCCGGCGCGCGAGACGAGGAGCGTATGCTCGCCCGGCGGCAGGCGGAGCCGGAGCGGATTCTTCGACGAGGCGCGGACGTAGTGGCCTTGGTTCAAAGCCTTGTTGTCGACCATGATGCGGACGCGCTGGGGCTGCGTCCGGAGCATCAACTGCGCCGGCTTCGGTTGGGCCGTCAGCGTCATGATCAATTTGAGGCCGACCGCCAAAGCGATGACGGCGATGGCGCCGAAGAGCCAGGGCTTGTTGACGCCGGCCGGGCGGCGGGAGGCGGCGGCTTGAGCCGCGTGGTTCGTATTGCGGGTGTTCGAGAGTTTGCCGAAGCTGGTGGCGGTGCGCGGCACCTGCGAGGCTTGACTGATGTTCGACGGCCCGTTCGGGCGGCTGATGCTCGACAGTTGGCTCGGCCGCGCCAAGGAGATCGCTGGGCCGCTCTTCGGGGCTTCGAGCGCGACGTCGACGGCGCGTTTCTTGCCGCTGCCGGTTTTCGACGACGGCTTGCCGGGCTTCAAGTTGGTTTCGGTCAGCGTTTTCTTGATGTCGGCGGCGGATTCACTGCGGCGCGCTTCCATGTTCTTCTTCAAGAACGTGCCCAAGTCTTCCGGCGTGAAGTCCGGGTGCTTGCGGCTCATGTAGCGGCGCAGCTCTTTCTCGAAATCGGCGGCGGTCTTGTAGCGTTTCTTCGGGTCGCGGGCCAAGCCCTTCTTGATCAAGCCGTCGAGCTCTTCGTCGACCTCGCGGTTCAGCTCGCGGAGTTCGGCGTCGATGCGGCAGTTCTTGACGCGTTGAATGGTGTCGACTTCGTTGTCGCCCTGGAAGAGTCGGCGCATCGACAGCATTTCCCAGAGCACGATCGACAAAGCGAAAACGTCGGTGCGCGCGTCGACCTGCTTGGCGCTGATCTGCTCGGGGCTCATGTACGAGTACTTGCCCTTGACGATGCCTGGCCTGGTCTCCGTCAGTTTGCTCTCGGCGTCGGCGATGCCGAAGTCGGTGACTTTGATCTCGCCTTCGTAGCTGACCAAGATGTTTTGCGGCGAGATGTCGCGGTGGACGATGCCCAGCGGCTGCTGGGTGATCTCGTCGACCTTGGTGTGAGCGTAGTGCAGGCCGCGGGCCGATTCGGCGATGATGTAGCAGGCCATCGGCACGAGCATGCGCTTCTTGGTTTGCTCGACGGCGTGGAGCAACGTCCTGAGGTCAGCCCCGTCGACGAACTCCATGATGATCGCGTAGGAGCCTTCGACCTCCTCGAAGCCTTCGACGCGGACGATGTTGGCGTGTTGGAGTCGTTTACAAATGTGCGCTTCGTCGCGGAACATTTGGATGAATTCTTGATCTTGCGCATAGTGGGGAAGGATGCGCTTGATGGCGCACAAACGCTGAAAGCCGTCCTCGCCGATTTGCTTACCGAGATAAATCTCGGCCATGCCACCGCGAGCGATTTTCTTAGCGAGGATGTAGCGAGCGTCTTCCGACATCCAACTCTCTTAAGGTCCCGACAGAACGTGGAGATTTCCCTCCTGACTCATCGGTTGGCCTGGGTAAAGTTAAAGGTGGGTGCGCATATATAGGCACGGATAACTTCTTGACGGCCCTTGTCCTCGCCGATAATATCGTTAAGTTCTATAATGGTTTTGGATGCTTACATACAAAAGGCGGGCTTTTGGACGACGCCGCGGCGCAAGCTCGGTTCATCACGGTTGAGGGCGGCGAGGGGGTCGGCAAGTCCCTCTTCACGGCCAACTTTGCGAAAGCCATCGCTTCGCTGGGATTTAAGCTCGTTGTAACCCGGGAGCCAGGCGGCACGCCGACGGCCGACTTGATTCGGGGGCTCTTCGCCAAACCGTCCCCCGCCGACCCGCTACTGATGCCGGCGGAAGCGCTCTTGGTCTCGGCCGCCCGCGCCCAACACGTCGGCCGCGTGGTGCAGCCGGCGCTCAGCCGCGGCGACTGGGTGCTCTCGGACCGCTTCGCCGACTCGACACGCGTCTACCAAGGCGCCTTGGGCGGCATCGGAGCCAAGGATTTAGAGCAAATGATCCTCTTTTCGACCGGCGGCTTGGAGCCGGATCTGACCTTCCTCTTGGACTGCGACGTGTCGACAGCGCAGGCGCGCTTGGCGCGCCGCGTCACGAGCAGGCCGGGTGCCGTCGAACGTTACGACGAGGAGTCGGCGGGATTCCATCAACGCCTGCGTGACGCGTACTTGACGTTGGCCAAACGCGACGGGACACGTATCGTCGTCGTCGACGCGGCGCTGCCCCCGGAAAGCATGTGCGCCAACGCTTTTGCCGTGGTCAGGAGCCGCTTTGGCCAGTGAAGAAACTGCTGTGGAAGCGCCCCGCTGGCGCCATTTGGTCGGTCACGGGCCAAAGCTCGCGGCGTGGCGCGAGCTGATCGCCGGTGGGCGTCTGCCGCCCGTGCTCCTGCTCGAGGGCCGCGAAGGCTCGGGCAAGCGCGGCCTCTTGGCGGCTTTGGTGGCCATGCATTTCTGCGAGACCGGAGCCGCGTGTGGCGAATGCAAGCAGTGCCGGTGGCTGGCCTCAGGCTCACATCCCGAGGTGCTCTGGCTCGAGTCTTCGCCGGAGTCCGGCAAGCTGCCGCTCGCAACCGCGGACGCCTTGCGCGAACACTTGGAGCTCAGCCCAACGGCGCCGTGCCGCTACCGGATCGTCGTCGTCGTCGACGCCGACCAGCTGGCGACCCAGGCCGCCAACCGCTTACTCAAGACGCTCGAAGAGCCGCCGCCTCGGGCGCGTATCCTCATGAGTTCAAGTCGCCCGAAGGCGATGCTGGCTACCGTGTTGTCGCGCACCGTGCGCTGGCGCGTCACTCCTCCAACCGTCGCCGACAGCCTCGCTTGGCTCGACGCCACGGGGAAGGCAGCGGGCGCTCCGCCGGCGACCCCGGAATTTTTGCTGGATCTATTGAAGCGTGCGGGCTTGGCTCCGGGCGAGGCGTTGCGTCTTTGGCGCCAGGGCGACGACGGCCAGGCCGGCTCGTCCCGCCTCACCGAACTTATGTGCTCGAGCGACCCGGCGACGATCACGCAAGCCGCGGAAGCCTTGGTGAGAGACGGCGGCGTCACGGCGCCGGCATTGCTGCGAGAGTGGGAAATGCAATTAAACGCGAGCTACGCGCGAGGCGAGAAGCCCCGCTCGGTGGCTCGGGTGAGCCAAAGCCGGGAGCTCCTCGGCGAGCTGAAGCGTCTGGTCTTGGGCGGCCGCGTGCCGCTCAATGCCCAGTTGGCCGCCGAATGTCTGGCGCTTAACCGCGTTTGATGACAGGATAAGGTCCTATGGACGGTTTGAATATTGTCGGTGTGCAGTTTCGTCGGGCGGGTCGGATTTACGAATTCGCCTCCACCGGTCACGACCTGAAGGTCGGCGACGACGTCGTGGTCGACACCGACCGCGGCCCGAGCCTGGCCAAAGTCGCGGTCGTCCGCTTTGAGCGCGGCAACGCCCCGAAGGATCTGAAGAACATCATGCGCCCGGCGTCGCAGCGCGACGTCGACGAGACCAACAAGCTGACGTCCGCGTATGCGACGACCTACTGCCGCAACCGGTGCGAGAAGCTCGGCTTGAAAATGTCCGTGCTGCAGAGCGAAGTGCAGTTTGGCGGCAACAAAGTCACCGTATACTTCTCGGCTCCCGGCCGCGTTGACTTCCGCGATTTGGTGAAGGACCTGGCGACGGGCCTAAAGGCTCGCGTCGAATTGAAGCAGGTAGGCGCGCGGGACGAAGCCAAGCTCGTCGGCGGGCTCGGCATTTGCGGCCGCGAGTTTTGCTGCTCGAGCTTCCTCCGCGACTTCGTTCCCGTGTCGATCAAGATGGCGAAGAACCAAAATCTCGCCTTAAATCCCAGCAAGGTGTCGGGCGGTTGCGGCCGCCTCCTGTGCTGCCTAACCTACGAAAACGACCAGTACACCGAACTTCGGCGCCTCTTGCCTCCCCGCGGCACGCGCGTGCGCTGCATCGAGGACGGCGTCGTCGCCAACGTGCTGAAGGGCGACGTGTTGAACCAGACGCTATGGTGCGAGACGAGCGAAGGCCGTCTCCTTTCGGTGGCGCTGAAGAACGTCGAGATCCTCGAGCCGGGCGAAGGCAAGGCCGAGGAGTCGAGTGAAGCCGACGCTTGGGGCGCGGACCTCGACATGGCGGCGCTGGCCGACCTCGACGAAGAGGGAGGCGAAGGCAAGTCCAAGCCGCGCCAAGAGGGCGGTCGCGGCGACGCGCCGCGCGACGGCGGAGACAAGAAGGACCGGAATGGCAATCCTCCTCGCGGGCCGAAGAAAAATTAAGCCTGAGCGGCTCCTTTTGGCTCTCGGCCTCGTGCTTGGCGGCGCTGCGGCGCAGGCCTTTCCCGCTTTGTTGCTGGGCGAGGGCGACGGCCAAGCGAAGATCACCGGAGCCAAGGTCGTGGTCGTCCGCCAAGGCAGGAAGACCGTTCTGACGCTTGCAGCCGACGTCAAGACAACGGCCACGCGCCTAGCGCTGATCCTGCCCGCCCCCGGACCGTTGGAAATCAAACAGACCAACGTCGCCGACCCGGGCCTCGTGGAAGCTCTCGACGCCTACGCGGCGCCGCGCCTCGTCGTCGTCAAGGACCCGACTCCCTGTCCAGTGCCGGAAGACAAGAAGGCGAGCGAGCAGCCGCGCGTCGTCGGCGTCAACGACGGCACCAAGTACGACCAAGGCGAGTACGACTTCGACGTGTTGAACGGCAAGGAAACGGCGCAGCTCAAGACCCGTTTGACCAAGCTCGGCCTGAAGCTCGCCAAGGGCGGCGAGGCGGCGTTGAAACCCTATTTGAAGGGCGGCGCGGCGCTCGTCATCGCCATGATCCGGCTCAAGGCGACCTCGGACCAGGTCATTCATCTCCGTCCCGTGCAGCTTGCCTACGAGAGCGATGCCTTCGACCTACCGCTGAAACTCGGCGCTCCGTCCGGCGCCCAAGCGAAAGACGGTCCTGACCTGACGATCTACGCCGTCACCGATCAAGGTCGCGTCGAACCTTCGTCGGGCGCGACCTTTCGCGCGCCGAGCGGCGACGAGTTGCCGGGCGTCGTCGCGCTCGACCCAGGGCGCTTCTATCATGCGCTCCTTGGCGAGCTGGCAAGGAAGAAGCCGGCGACGCCGGTGCTTGAATACGCATGGCCGGGCACTTGGTGCGAACCGTGCGCCGCGGAGGCCCTGACGCCTCGCGCTTGGCGCAAGCTCGGCGTCTTTTGGATCGACTCCGCAGCTGCGCCGACGAAAGACAATTTGAGGCGTCAACCCCTCCATGCAGACGCCAAGCTACAGAGCGTCTTCGTCAGCCGCCTGCACCTAGTTTATGGCGAGAAACCGCCGAAAACCGATCCAGCCTTCCTCGTCACCAACGACCAGAACAATTTCCAGACGCGTTTCGTCGTCCGCGAACCTTTCCGGGGTGCCGCATCGTGCGAATCAGCCGCCGAGTACGTCAAGGCGCAACCGAAAAAGCGTGAGGCGGAAGCGCAGACGTTGGCACGTTTGACCGGCTGGGACTTGAGTCGCGTGCGCCGCGAAATGGGCGCGAAGACGCCGCCGGCGACCAAAGGCAAGAACTGGGTCGACGACCTCTGGAAGGATTGAGGCTAAGTCACGCCGGGGGCGGCGCGGCCGGAGTCAACGCTGCCGGAGTCAAGACGTTCGCGCGCTTCGGCACCGCTTCGACCATGTCGACTTGCTTGGCGGCGAGCTGGCCGCAAGCGGCCGAGACGTCGAGACCCTTGCTGTAACGCACGGGCGCGGCGAACGAGCGGTCGGCGAGGTATTTTTGGAAGGTCCGGATCGTTTCGTCGTCCGGACGCTCGAAAGGCATGCCCGGGTGGCTGTTGAACGGGATCAAATTCACTTTGGCGCGGAGCCCGTGGAGGAAGCGGACGAGCTCTTTGGCTTCGCGCGTACCGCAGTTCTTGTCCTTGATCATGATGTATTCGATCGTGATCTTGTCGCCCGTCGCCTTTTGGTAGGCGAGCAGCGCCTCCTTCAGCTCGGCTAAGGGATACTTGCGGTTGATCGGCATGAGCTCGGTCCTGAGCTCGTCGCGTGACGCGTGGAGCGACAAAGCCAAAGCGCAGCGGGCGTCGGTCGCGAGCGTCAAGATCCTCGGCGCCAAACCCGACGTCGACACGGTGACGTTCTTCGCCGACAGCGCGAAAGCGTCCTTGCCGGTGAGCTGGTTGACGGCCGCGATCACCGAGTCGTAGTTGTCGAGCGGTTCGCCCATGCCCATGAA
>JAYWBY010000035.1:0-7319 GCA_043781115.1 Pseudomonadota bacterium | reverse complement strand
GAGCTCGGTAAGCACGCCAACATCAAAATGATGAAGGAGTCGCTCGACGCTTACCTCAAGAACACGGGTCTGATCGACCTGCCGTCCTTGAATCAAGCGTTGGACGCCGCGACCAAGGCTGGTCGGAAGCTGTCGCACGAAGAGCTGGTGCGCCTCTACCGCCCGCTCGAGAACCGCAGTTTACGAGTGCGTACGGCCCGCATCGACAATTGAGTCGAAGCAAGGTCCGGGCGCAAAGTCTGGTTCCAGTTCAAGGATCGAACTGGACTAAGAGGCAGGGATGGCCAAGGCAGCGAAGAAAAGCGGAGTCAAAGGCTCCTCGGCAGGCGAGGGCGAGGCGCCCCGCCGCGGCTTTTTCCTCGCCGGCTATGCCTTAGCGGGACTTTTGGCCTTGCTCACGACCGCGGTGTTTGGTCTTAGCGTTTATCAGTTCGATTTTTGGGAAAATTACTTCTGGCGGAGCACGGTCGAGGCGGGATCGGACTGCCAAGCCGCGGTACTGAAGGCTGCCGTTCGCGCGCCGGCGACCGCCTTCTCGGCGTTGGCCTTGCATCCAATCAAGATCCCGCACAAGGGCAAAGACCTCGACGACCTGGCGCAAGGCCCGGACACGGCCCAGGTCACGACGGCATACTTCAATTGCCAAATTCCCGTGCGCAAGTTCGGCACGGAAGCCGGCATCGTCAACCTGCACACGGGCTGGGTCGTCGGCGACCGCATCGACATCTTCGTCAACGGCAAGCCACGGTCGTCTTTCAACGAACTCGGCAAACCCGCCGTGCCGCTGACCATCGAAGATCTGCACGGCAGTGTCATTCGCCTTGAAGTCCTGGTATCCGCTCGGGCCGGCGCCGGCCTAGGATTCATCGGCTTGACGCCGATGGTCGTGGCCCAGGGCCCGACGATTAACGCCCGCATTCTCGCCGTCGATTTCGCGCTGTCGAACCAAAAGCAGCTTTACACTTTGCTGCCGCTCCTGACGCTTGGGTTGACGATGGTTTTCGGATGGTTGATCGGCATTCGGACGAGGATGATGACGGTGACCTTCTTCTATCTGCTGCTCGCCGGCCTCCGCAACGTCGCGCCGATGTTCGCCGACTTCTGGCCGTGGGGCTTCGAGTCGACCTTCTTGTTGTCCGACCTCTTTTTGCACGCCAGCTTATTGGGGTTCTCGCTCTTCGCGATGGAAATGCTCGGGCTGATGCGTGAAAACATCTTGAAATTGATGGCGTTGATCGGCTTGGCCGTATTGCTGCTTTCGGGTTTGATCGTGGCCCTGTCCCCGGCCTACAAAACCTTTTTGATCGGTGCCAGGATTGCCGGCGGCATCGAGACTTTGGCCATGATCAGCGTCATAGGCTTCGGCAGGCGGGCCACCCGCTTGCTGCCCGGGGGGAACGCCGCCGAACTAGCTGTAAAACGCACGCGCCACATCGTCGTCTACCTCGTGGCTTTCGTTCTCTGTGGCGTTTGGTTCGACGGGGCGATGATCTTTTTCGAAAACGGGTCGACGCGACTCCTGCCGCAAGTCGAGAAGCTGCTGCCGCTTGTCGTCGGTGGCATCCTCTTTTATACGTTGTACTTGATCGAGCAAATGCTGCGCGACGAACGCGAGCACCGGGCCAAGATGGAGACCGAGCTCACCATCGCCGCCAAGCTCCAGGGCGTGCTCGTGCCGAAAGACTTGGCTGGCGTCGCCCACGGCTTCCGCTACGACATTACGTCCAAGCCGCACGGCATCCTTGGCGGCGACTGGGTGAAAGTTTACAACGGTAAACGTGGCGCCCTCTTCGTTTTGGGCGACGTCGTCGGCAAAGGCCCGTCGGCGGCGCTGACCCATTCCGGCATTGCCGCCAGCTGGGAGACCCAGATCAAACTTTGGGAAAGGGGCATGGTCACCGCTCAGGAACTCATGGCCGCGATCAACTGCACCATGTTCGACCTCTATCAAGGCACTATGAACACCACGTTCGCTTTCGCCGAGGTCGACGTCAGCGGTAAGGTGCGCCTCGCCGCGGGCGGCAACTATTGGCTCCATCTCACGGTCGCGAAGACGTCGGCGATTACGTCGCCGGGGAGGAGCCTCCTCGGCCTGAAATCGGACTTCAACGTCGAGCTCCGTGAATTAGAGCTGAAGGACGGCGAATTCCTCGTGTGCTTCACGGACGGCGTGCTCGAGGGCAACCGCCCGGTCAGCCGCTTTCTCCGGGCCGTCCAGCCCGAAATCGCGACGCTCAGTCCCCAGCGTATTCGGGAGCTTCTGGTCGAAGCCGGCAAGGACCAAGTGCACCCGGACGACGCCAGCACGCTGGTGCTGAAGTTCGAGGGGGCCCAGGAACAGAAGATTCCGGCGTAGGGTCGATTCTCGAGGTTTATTTCGTCGAAGATTACGCCTAGGTCTACGACCTACTATATTAAAATTATGAAGAAAAATGACGAATCACGGCTCCGCATCGGCATTGGCTTGGGCTTGATGCCTATGGTAGAGTCCCGCCTCAGATTGCTTAGGGAACCCTACGGATGAAGCCTTTCAAAGACGTGATCGCCTCCGGCGATTCGCTCCTGTTCGACGGCGCAATGGGCACCGTCCTGTACAACAAGGGCATTTTCATCAACCGCTGCTTCGAGGACGCCAACCTCACGAGCCCGGCGTTGGTCCGCGAAATCCATCAAGAATATCTGTCCGCTGGCGCCCAGGTTCTGACGTGCAACAGTTTCGGCGCCAATGAGTTCAAGCTGACCGGCCACAACCTCCACGACAAGACGCATGCGATCAATAAAGCCGCCGCCGAGCTGGCGCGAAGCGTCGCGAAGGACCAGGCTTACGTCGCTGGCAGCGTCGGCCCGCTAGGCGTCCGCATAGAGCCCTGGGGGCCAACTTCGTTCGACGAAGCGCGCGCGGCTTTTCGCGGCCAGATCTGCGGCTTGGTCGACGGCGGCATCGACGTGCTCTGCCTCGAGACCTTTTCCGACATCAGCGAATTGCATCAGGCGATCCTGGCCAGTCGGGACGTCGACCCGAAGCTGCCGATCATCGCCCACCTCGTCATCAACCCGGACGGGCTGACGCCGATCGGCACGCCGCTCGAGTGGGCGATGAAAAAGCTCGACGAATGGCAGGTGGACGTCGTCGGCCTGAATTGCTCGGTCGGTCCGGCGCCGATGATGACGGCGATCGCCCGCATCCGCTCAGCCACCGCTCGTCCGATTTCATTTCAACCGAACGCCGGTTTGCCGAAGACGGTCGATGGCCGCCAAATCTACATGAGCACGCCGGAGTACATGGCGGAGTTCGCCAAGGACTTCCTTCAAGCCGGAGTGCAATTCGTCGGAGGCTGCTGCGGCACGGGAGCCGAGCACATCAAGGCGATGGCCAATGCCATCCGCCATCACAAGGCGATGGTCAATCCGGCCGATCAGTCGAAATTCCTGGCCCTAGCCAGCACGACCAACGTCAAGGGCACGGAGGCCGTGACCGAGGCGCCGCGGATCGCCGCCGTGGACAAGTCGGTTTGGGCGCGCAAGATCGCCAAGGGCGAACGCGTCTATTCGGTCGAGCTCCTGCCGCCGCAAGGCGTCAGCCCCGAGAAAATCATCAAGAGCTCGGCGGCTTTGAAGGCCGCGGGCATCGACGCCGTCAACATCCCGGACGGCCCGCGCGCCTCGGCCCGGATGAGCGCTATTCTCACCGCCGTGATGATCGAGCAACGCGCCGAGATCGAGACCGTGCTTCACTACACTTGCCGCGACCGGAACCTGCTCAGCATGCAGTCCGACATGCTCGGCGCCCAAGCCATCGGACTGCGCAACCTCTTGCTCGTGACCGGCGACCCGCCGAAGCTCGGGAGCTACCCGAACGCCACCGGCGTCTTCGACGTCGACGCCATCGGCCTGACCAACATGGTGCACCGGTTGAACGGCGGCATCGACTTGGGCGGACGGAGCATCGGCCAGCCGACCGCGCTTTCCGTCGGCGTCGGCGTCAACCCGGTCCACCGCGACTTCGAATACGAAATGAAGCGCTTTCGCTACAAGGTCGAAGCCGGCGCCGAGTGGGCGATCACCCAGCCGGTATTCGACGTCAATGCGATGTTCAAGTTCTTGGAGTACATCGACAAGCACAAGATCAAGATTCCGGTTATCGCCGGAGTGTGGCCGCTGCTCAGCCACCGCAACGCCGTCTTCATGAACAACGAGGTTCCGGGCGTCGTCATTCCAGATGAAGTCATGAAGCGCATGGCCGAGGTCAAGGAAGCGGAGGACGCGAAAAAGGTCGGTGTCGAGATCGCCCGCGAAATGGTGGAGAAGCTCGGCGACCACGTTCAGGGGTTACAGCTTTCGGCGCCTTTCGGTCGCATCGAACTCGTCTTGGCGATCATCGGTCGCTAACTCGTCGGCAAGTTAAGAAAAGAAGAAGCCCAGGTCGCTCGACGAGCGCCTGGGCTTTCCACTTCAACGGTTCTCCGTTGAATTTAGTTGCCGTCTTGCGGGATCGGCATGCCTTGCGCGCCGGGCGGCATGCCGCCGCTGGAAGGTTGGACCGGCATGCCTTGCGCGCCGTCCGGAATGCCGCCGCCGGAAGGTTGGACCGGCATGCCTTGCGCGCCGTCCGGAATGCCGCCCGTGTGCGCTGCCGTGCCACTCGCGATTGAGCAGCGGTAATTCTTTTTGCCGCCGCTGACCATAGCGTACGTGCAACGGATGGAGCCGACGTCATTGAAATTCTTCGTCGTGACGCCGTTCGTACCGGCTTCTTCCGGGAGGTCCAAGCCGTTGTAGACGACTTTCGCCAACGCCGTCTTGAACGACGCGAGGATCTTGCCTGGGCCAGGGAAGCCCTGGGCGCCGTCAGGGATGTGCGCCGGAGCGCGGAAGGTGCAGTCGAACTTTGCGGCCGCCGGCATGCCTTGGGCACCGTGCGGAATGCTGCCGCCGGTGCGGTTACACGTGACGATCGTGTCACCCACGTACTTCTTGCCGCCGCCGCCGACGTTGTTCACTTCCGTGATCTTGAGTTGGGCATAGAGCGACTTGGCGTCTTTGCCGTCGAGGCTCAAGAGATTCTTTGAGGTCGGCTCGGCGGGGGTCGAACCGTCGCCGCGACCGGAGCAGGTATAGCCGGAAGGCGTGTTGTCGTTGTTGGTGTAAGAGCAGCTGATATCGGCGACGCCTTGGAACTCTTTGCGGCCGTTGCCGTTGCTCGCTTGTTCTTGGACCTTGAAGCCTTGGTAGAAGGCGCGGGCGTTGTCGCCGTCGAGCACCAGAAGCGGTGCCATCGGCATGCCTTGGACGCCGGGAGGCATGCCGCCGCCTTGGCCGCTCAGCATGCTGCAGTTGAAACTTGCGGGAGCGACGATGCCTTGGGCGCCGGGAGGAATGTTGCCGCCGGAGCCTTGGCGTTCGCAGAAGATGCTGACTTTGTCGTTGTAACTTTTATGGCCGCCGAACTGGTCGGTTTGCTCCTCGGCGTTGAACGCGGCGTACATGGCCTGGGCCGGCGCGTCGCTCAAGCGGAAGATCAGCGTTCCCGTCGGTTGCATGGGCATGCCGACGGCGCCGGGAGGCATGGAAGATTGGGTTTGCGAGGAGTCGGATGGCGTGCGACAAGCGGTTGCCGCCACCGTCAAAAGACCAAAGCACAATACGCGTGAAAGCTTCATGATGCGTCCCTCAGAAAGGCATGTTCGGAGTCGGAAATGTCGCGAAGTGGGCTAGCTAAAGAATATCATTGGCGATGGAGGACGACCATCGTTTCGACGTGGTAAGTGTTGGGAAAGAGGTCAAAGGCGGCTAGTGATTTGATCGAATACTCGTCATTTCGGCAAAGATATCCTAGGTCGCGCGCCAAGGTCGACGGGTCGCAGCTGACATAAATGATGGTCGCGGGCGCCAAATTCTTGAGCGGCACCATGCCTTTGTAGAGGCCCGTGCGCGGCGGGTCGAGGAGCACCAGGTCGAAGCGTTCGCCGCTCCGTGAGCATTTCCAAAGATGCTTTTCCGCATCGCCCGCGAGATAACGCGCGTTAGTGACGAGATTGGCCTCGACGTTCTTCCGGGCGCAATTAATCGCGGCGCGGCTCGACTCGACGCCTTCGACGTAGCGCGAGCCGTCGGCGAGCCCAAGCGACAAGTTGCCGCTGCCGCAGCAAACGTCGAGGATGCGAGAAGGTTGGCGCTCGTCGACGACTTCGCGCACGAATCGCCGCATCGTGCGGTTGAGCGCCATGTTGATTTGCTGGAATTGGCCCGGGTAGGTGAGGTAGCTCAAGCCTCCGTCTTGGTCGAAGGGTTGCACCGGCGCGTCGGCCAAGTCGAAGACGAGGCCGGCCCAAGCGACGCCGGGCAAGGCGCGGATCTTCGCCGTCAGTTCTTCCGTCGCCGAGCGCGAACCTTCCGCCGGGTAGACGGTGACGAGAACGCCGGGCGAGCCGTCGACGGCGGGGACCTCTTGCAGCTCGAGCCTTATTTTCAAGGGTCCGAGCGTCAAGACGTCGAGCCCCGAAATGCCGGCGAGCACGGCGTTGAGCGGCGCCGCGGCGATGTCGCAGTTCTTGATCGGCACGAGTTCGCGCGTGCCCTTTTTGAAATAGCCGAGCTTCGTCGGACCGTCGCCGGGAAAATGCGCCCGTACGAGGATGCGGTTTCGGTAATTGTAAATCTCCGGCGAGCCGTGCATGGTGATCGGCAGACCGGGGTCTAACTTGCCGATGCGCGAGAGTGACGAGCGCACGAAGGATTCTTTCCACGCCAGCTGTTCTTCGTAAGCGATCCCCATCCACTGGCAGCCGCCGCAGGAGCGCGCGTGCGTGCATCGGGGTTCGTGACGAAGCGGGCTGGGCGTGACGAGCGTGGCGATTTCGGCTTCGCCGTAGCGGCCGTTGTCCGAAGTCGGTCGCGCCAGGAGCACATCACCGGGGACGGCGTCCGCGATGAACCAAACTTTACCTTCGACGCGGGCCACGCCCTTACCGCCGTAGGCCATCTTGTCGACGGTGACCGGCTCGGGCCAAGGCGCCTGGGTTAACCTGGCGTCGGGTTGTGAGGTCTTGTTTTGCATGGTTTTTTTCGCGGGCCACGCCGCGGACCAGGGGTCTCGGACGGAGCTAGTCGCCTATATCAGCTTTCTTCCGACGCGACGAGCTTTTATGGGACGCGGCGGTGCGGCGCGGCTTTTTCAATTTCGGGGCGGCTTCTTCGTCGGCTTCGGCCGCGGCGCCGTCTTTCGGCACAAATTCAAAGGAAATCTGCAGCTTCTGGTTCTTGGCGAGCTGCGACAGCGGTTCTTTCATCATCGCCGCCACGGCGACGCCGATCTCGCG
>JAYWBY010000034.1:0-7320 GCA_043781115.1 Pseudomonadota bacterium | reverse complement strand
TCGCGCACCGGCTCGGAGTTCACGTCGAGATCCTTGCCGATGTAAGTCGAGCCGTGGTGAATGACGACCAGCGGCGACACGCCGACGCTATAAAGCTGATCGATGGTCGTCCCTTGCGCCCGGTCTCCAATGTAGCGAATACCCACGATGTTGTCTTTTTGGATGCAGTGCCCGGCCGTGATGAGCGTATTGGGTCCGACGAACGTCGAACTGCAGAAATCGTATTCCTGGCCGGACCCTTTGGTCGCCAAAAGGACACTCGCGGGAAACCCCGCCGTGTCGGTACCGCCAACGAGCGCCGCGCAGCCTGAGTCCTGATCCTTGGCTTTGGATGCTTTCGTCGCCCGGGGAGCGTCGCCTTTGTCTTGTTCACAAGACACAGACAGTATCGCTAGACCTAGCAGGAGACAGGCAGTCGTCAACGCTGTCGTCATTTGATGCCGTAAAGGCGGAACGTGCCGGACGCGATTGTGCCGGAGCTCATCAGGAACCTGATGCCGTTGACGGCCGTCGTTGCCTGGTATTGCGCACTACCCACGCTCAAGCTGACGAAGTTTGAGAGGCCGCCGTTGGAATAGGTCAAGTTGTACTGCAAGAGTTTATGGATCGTCGTGCCGGAGGGGTTGAACAGCCCCACCGTCCCGGCTAGTCCCATTCCGGCCACGGTGGTCAGCTGCTGGTTGGCCCCGCTGTCGGTCATTTGGATCTGACTGGCGCCGCCGTCGGCCGCGCGGTTCGGGCCCGAGTTGCCGTCCGTGTAGCTGAAGCTCCAGTCGTAATCCGCGGCGCCGTCGCCGATGCTCGCCGCGCGCAGCGAGAAGAGCGCGACGCCCAAACCGTAGCGTTTGATTTCTTCGAAGACGCCGGCGTTGTTCTTGACGGCGACGCCGATTTCGACCGACGAGGCGCTCGTCGTGCCGAAAAACATTTTCTCGGTGAGCAAGACGTCCGCCGCAGTGAGCTGGTCGCTGACCCCATGGCCGTTGGTGCCTTTTTTGTAAGCCAAGGCGCTTTGGCCGGCGCTTCCCAACTGGATGCTAAATGCGCCATTGTTGACGCCCACTTTATAGACTGTGCGCCACTCGGTCACGCCGTTCGAATAGATTTTGATTTCGAATTCGTTGACGCCATTCACGAGGTCGCCGTTCGCGTCGCTGAGCTCGCCTTGCACCGTCAACATCAGCGGCACCGAGCCTTGCTGGGGAGCGGCGAACGACGGAGCCGCGACCGACAAGCAGACCACAAGGATCAGCTGCGCGACGCTTAAGCTAAATAATTTGTGTTTATAGGACTTAATCGACAGCCACCTGAATTAAAGCCACGACGGAAACCAACCATCCAAGCTCTCGTCAGTGACTTAAGGGTCGGGATAAGCTGCAGAAAACTTAAGACGTTTTTGATTGGCAAAATTTCCCTTTGCTCATGGCCAAGTAGAGGGGGGGGGCGCGGGCCTGGTTTAACCGCTCCTTGGGGTCTAGGACCCGGAGCGCTCTTAAATTTAGCCAGGACCTAATAAGCAACTGAATTAGCTAGCTATTTTGTAAATTTTTGATCAATACTCATTCTTTGTTGATTTAACAGCGACTTTTGACCATCATCAATAATCAAGCCCAAAATCCCGCTTCGGGGAGGTTTCCTGATGCCAGCTAACATCGCTCCGGCCTTAGGCTTTGTCGGCCTCGCGGTCACTGGCGGCCTCGCCGTCTATTACTGGCGCCGCGCCACGGGTCTTTACTCGCTCCTAGTCGAAGGCGCCAACCGCTTCGAGGAATTGCGCCACCGGTCGACGCAGCTCGAGCAGCTGCTGGCCAAAGACGAGGAAAAATTCAAGACGCACCGCGACTCGACGGGGCGCCTAACCCAAGCCATGGAAGACGCGCGCGACAAGGCGGTGGAGCTGACGCGCCGCCTCGAGCTGAAAGAGCACGAAGCGCGCCTCGTCGAAGGCAAGCTGGAGCTGCAAAAGGGCCACCTCGAGAAGCAGCTGACTAAGACCCTCGACATGCTCCGCATCGCCGAAGAGCAGCGCCTCGAAGCGACGACGGGAACGCGCGAGCGCATCGCGACGCTCGAGCAAGAACTGATCCTGAAAGACAAGGACTGGCAAGTGAAGCTCCGGGACCTGGAGCGCGACAAAGCAGCGATCGAACGCAAAGCCAAGGATGCCGATCCCATCGAGCTGAAAAAGCTGAAACGCAAGATCGCGCAATACGACCGCCTTTATGCCAGCATGAAGGGACTTCGCGAAATGAGCGAAGAGCGCAACCGCAACTGGGAAGTGGCGTTGAGGAAGCTCTCCGCTTGGGTGCTGGAATCTCGTGGCAAGTCTTATGGCAACTCCGACCTTTCGCCCCAAGCCCCGATCGGTCCGCTCGTGGCCAAGGCCATGCAGTCGATCGGCGCCCAGTTGCTCGACGAGAACGAGCCTGACACCGCGTCGGGTGCTAGCCGCGCCGCGGCGATGGACGACTCCTCCGACGGCGAACTAGACCTCGACGCCGCCGAGCAAGAGGCAGCAACGTCAACCGCCATTTCCACGGCCGGAACGATCGAGCAGCCGTGACCGAGAAATTTCCCGACGACGCTTGGCGGCTGATGAGCTCGATGCTCACCGACCAGCGTCGCCAACGCATGCTCACGGCCGTCTCTGCCCGTACGCGCCACGTCAAGCTTGTCGTCCAAGACGTGCACAACGCCCACAACGTCTCAGCGTGCATGCGCTCGGCCGACGCTTTCGGCGTCCAGGACGTCGACGTCGTGACGCTGCACGAAGCCTTCCGCGCCTCGACGGTCGCGCGCGGCGTGACCCATTGGTTGACTCTCAACCGGTTCAAGGCGATCGCCCCTTGCGCCGCGGAGCTGAAAGCGCAAGGCTACCGCATCGCCGTCGGCGTGCCGCGCGAGGACGCCAAGCCGCTGGGCGACCTGCCGCTCGACCGCAAAATCGCCGTCGTCTTCGGCAACGAACACGACGGCATTGATCCCGAGTGGTTGCCGCACGTCGACGACCGCTTCACGATTCCGATGTACGGCATGGTCGAGAGCCTGAACATCTCGGTTTCGGCGGCTATCGTCCTCCATCAATTGACCGGACGCGCGCGCGCGGCGCTGCCGCCGGCTCAATTTTTATTAACGGACGATGAGAAGAACGAACTTCTATGCGCCTGGATCTGCAGGCAATTGCCGGCGTGGCAAGAGATATTGACGCGGTTGCGCGACGCTCCCTCAGAGGGCTAGAATGAAGCGTCGGCGCCCTATTCTGGACCGGAGGTTTTGCCCTTGAACACTCGGCTAGTCCCCGCTCTTCTACTACTCCTCGTTCCTTTGACGGCAACCGCGGCGCCAAGCGTCAAGCGGCCGCCGGTCGTGACCGGCACGCGCGCGGAGGCGATGCCGAATTCGATTCATCCGCGGACCGTCGACTCCGCGTCGCTCGACAACGACTTCGCTCTCGTCGGCACCATCTCGTGCGAAGCTTGCGGTAAACCCTTCCAGCCGGTCGCCGTCGTCCGTCAATTGGCGACGCAGCGCCTGCTGCACCTCCGCGTCGGCGACGAGCTGCAGCTCAAGTCTGGCGAGCACGCTCTCGTAGCCTTGATCGGTTCGGGCTTCGTCGACATCAAGGGCGCGGGTCAAGCTTTCCGCCTCCACGCCGGCAGCTTCCCGGAGCAAACGAGCGACGACGGCACGAACGCGATGATCGCGCGCACGCCTCCGTCTTATGCTCCGCAGTCGAGCGGCTACTGACGTGCCTGGCCTAAAAGGCCGAGGAAAATTTCAAGAACTCTTGCGCGGCGCCGCGCAGCATCGCCTCGACCGGCGGCAGCGTTGGCCGACCGTGGGCGTCGAAGAACTTGTGCACCTCGGCCACCGACTTCATGCCCGGCATGACGACCGCGCCGACGTGCAGGCAAACCGCGCGCAGGTGCTCGATGGCGCGTGAGGCCCCAATGCGCCCCGAAGCGACGCCGACGATGAGCACGGGTTTCCCTTCGAGCACGGAAGGGTAACCTAGATATTCGATCAAAATCTTCATGATCGCGCTGTAACTGCCGTCGTATTCCGGCGTGACCATGACGACGCCGAGGCTCGAGCGCACGCGCTGCTTCAAGTCGTCGGCCACCGGAGAGGGCGCCTCTTTCGCCGCAAGCCCTGGAATCTCGAGCTGCATGGTCTTCGGGTCGACGACGTCGACCACGGCGCCGGCGGCGCGGAGCTCTTCGGCCAAGAGGTCTAAGACCTTGCCGGTATTACTCAGGCCGCGGCCCGAACCGAGCAAAGCGGTAAAATGCGCGGTAGCTGGAACTTTAGTCATCGCGACAGCTTCACCTCCGAGAACACGGGAAATCATCGCCCAATTCACCTGTAATTCCAATAACCATCTGGGAACTTTAAAGATTTTAGGTGCTCCGACCGATAAATATGGAACTTGGAGGTTTTGATGACTCACCCCAGCAGGTTAGCTCGGTCTTCGGCTCTCGCCGCCGCGCTGGCGTTCGGGGGGCCCTTTGCCTGCAACAAGGCCGATTTCAAGTCGAGCAACGACAAAGAGTCGACGCCGGAATCCGCGGACCTGCACTGCGGTAGCGACGGCGTCTATACCGACGACGACCTGAACCTCGAAATCAAAAACGACGCGAAAGCGAAAATGGTGCTGCAAGGCGAATTCTGCCCGCAGGCGCCGGCGGAACTCGACTTGGTGTTCCTCGTCGACTTCTCGCTGTCGATGTACAATGCCGCCGAATCCCGCGGCAACGACCAGGTGGTCGACAAGACCTGCGGGCGGTTGAAGGCCGCGACGGCGATCATCGACCGCCACGTCAAAAACGTCGCCGACCAAAAAGCCAAGATCAAGGTCGGAATCATCCAATTTGCTTCCAACCTGATCAAAAGCATCCCGCTCACTGACATCAAGGATTTGGACGCTGAGCGCACGTCCGACAACTTCTGCGGCGGCGTCGACGGCACGAACTACAAGGCCGCCTTCGAAGGCGCGACCGCTATGCTGAAAGACGACAAGGCGACCAAGGTCATCTATTTGATCTCCGACGGCTTGCCGACGGAAGGCGGCGGCGGAGCCCGCGGCAATTTCCAACGTCACCTCGACGCCGCCGACCTTGCCGCCGACGCCATGCGTGGCGCCGTCGCCAATCTGACGTTCAACACGATTTTCCTCGGCGATCCAGCCAGCGACGACTTGAAGGAGCTGAAGCCGAAGGACTTCCTCGTCAAGCTCACCGGCTCCGAAGAGCGCGTCAAGATTGCAGCGAACGCCGACGATCTGACGTCCGAAATCTTGGCACTAGAGGCGCCGCCCGTCGACCTCGACACGAAGTCGGCCGTCGCCACGTTGTCCGCCGAAGGCATAGGCGACACCCCGGTCGCCTTCGAAGCCTTCGCCCAAGCGAACGACAAGGATCAGGTCTGGACCTTTCGGACGGCCGAGTTCAAAGCCTTTCCCGGCAAGAACAAGGCGAGCGCGCTCAGCGTCTCGGCGCTCGACAAGACCGGCCAGAAGTATGAACTCAATTTCAACATTGCGCCGCAGAAGGGCGACTAAGCGCCGTCGTCGGTGTGTTTCGCTTCCTTGTCGCCGCCCTTGGCTATGATGGCGACGGCTTTCGGCAGCTTCTTGATCAGCACCTTGTCGACGCGGTGGCGGTCCATGTCGACCACTTCGAAGCGAAAATTGCGCCACTTGAACGAGTCGCCGGTGCGCGGGATCCGGCCGAGCCGCGCCATCATCATACCGCCGAGCGTCGTATAGGCGCCTTCGTCGCGCGGCAGCTTCTTCAACTTCAGCAGCTCTTTCACGGCCGAGGTCGAGACGCCGCCGTCGACCAAATAGGATCCGTCCTCCCGACGCGTGACGTCTGGCTCGGCGTCGGCCTGAGCCGCGTCGGGCATGTCGCCGACTACCGCTTCCAAAAGATCGTTCACCGTCAGCAGCCCTTCGACGCTGCCGTGCTCGTTCAGCACGAGGGCGATGTGCGACTGGCCGATCTTCATCTTTTCCAGGGCTTTTAGCGCCGAAAGCGTCTCCGGCAAATAAAAGGGCGGCGTCATAGACGCGCCGGGGTCGAGCGGTTGGCCGGCGATTTGGCGGGCGATGAAGGTCTTGATCGAGGCGACGCCGATGATGTCGCCGCGGTTCGCCAACACAGGAAAATAGCTGTGGCCGCTGTCGATGATCTTCGGCCAGAGCGCGAGTTGCACTTCGGTTTCGCGCAACGTTACCATTTCATGGCGCGGCGTCATCAGGTCGCGCACCATGAGGTCCCCGAGCTTTAGGACGCCGATCATCATGTCTTGCTCGACTTCTTTCACCGCTCCGGCCTCGGCGGCCTGGACGATGATCATTTTCACCTCTTCCTCGGTGATGGTCGGACGGATCGCCGGAGGCAAACGTAAAAGTTTTACGACGGCCGCCGCCGACACGGTCAGTAGGCGCACCAGCGGATAAGTGAGTTTGGCGAGCAGCCGCATCGGCCGGGCCAAGGCGATCGCGACGCCTTCCGCGTTGCGCAACGCCAGTTGTTTTGGCACCAGTTCCCCGATCACCAACGACAAATAGCCGATGACCCCGACGACCACGACGATGCTGAGCGCCGCCGCATAAGGCCTGAAGAGCGGCACCTCGGCCACTGCCGTTTCCATGCGCCGAGCCAGCGTGCCTTCGCCGAAGGCGCCGAGCCCAATGCTGACAACCGTGATGCCGATCTGCACACTCGACAGAAAAGGCTTGGGATTCTCGGCGAGTTTTAGGGCGGACCGGGCGCCCCGGCGGCCGCTGTCCGCCAGGTGGCGGAGTCGCGCTTTCCGCGAAGAAACGATGGCGATCTCGGCCATCGCGAGCAAGCCGTTGGCGACGACGAGGCCGAAGACCACAAGGATTTGGACTGCTAAGGGCATGCATCTATCTATGCGAGGCGCGGCGGCTCTGACAGCACTTTCTCACTTCGTTGGTTATGGTAAGATATCCGGGCCTCGTTGCCAACGCGTGAGCCTTTAACCTCGCCTTGTCATGGAAGTTTTGGTAACTCGGAAGGGTGGCTTCCTACATCTCATGTTGTCGCCGGTGGTGGTTCCGGGTGGGTCTCGTCGCAGTCGCTGGTTTGGCGCTGCTGGCGGGTTGCGTCACAACCCCCGAAGAGGCTGGCTACGGAGTCCAGGCCGACCGCGAAAGCTACGTCCCGGCGCGCACTTCGATCATTCCCTGCCGCGTTTGGCCAAACGGCGCGCGGTACTTGAAGCTGCCCCTAACGTCGGCAAAAGATCCCGAACTGAAGAGCCTTTGCGATGCCGTCGACTCGTATGTGC
>JAYWBY010000033.1:0-2598 GCA_043781115.1 Pseudomonadota bacterium | reverse complement strand
GCCTTGGTTGCTCATTGCGACCCCTCAGCTAACGGATCCGAATTTCAAACAAGCGGTGGTGCTGATCGTCGAGCACACGAACGCAGGCTCGATGGGCTTCGTCATCAATCGCCCGATTCAAACGGCCTTGGCCGACATCGTGCAATCGACGACGATAAAGATTCCGGAAAACATACCGGCTTGGTACGGCGGCCCCGTCGAAACGGGCACCGGCGTCATCTTGCACAATGGCATCGGCGGCGAAAAGCTTGCCGACGCCGAGGCGACCATCGCTCTGTCGTCTTCGGAAGAGACGCTGATCAGCCTCGTCGGTTATTCCGAAAAACGGATGAAGGAACTCGCCGAGCTCAATGCCGAAGCGAAGGCCGGCGCCTCGCGCCAAAAGCTCGAGCCGCTCTACCCGTACCGCTTTCTCGTCGGCTATTCGGGCTGGGGAGCCGGCCAATTGATGGACGAGATCCGCCAAGGCGCCTGGATCCAAGTCGGGGCCACCGACGAGCTGCTGTTCAACAGCAACTGGCAGACTCTTTGGGACGCGGCCTTCGGCAAGGTCGGGGTCAACCCGCGCACCTTGGCGCCGACGACGTCGCACCAATATCTCAATTAATCATTTGGCGAGAAAGCCGAGGTTGCCCGCCCAGTCCGGGTCGATCGCCATGGGCCTTCCGCACGCGTCGCACGGCAACGGCGGCTGACCGTAGTTCGCGTCGGCCAAGTCGAGAGTCGAAGTCTGCGCAACCGAGTCGATGAACTTGTTGCAGTCGTCGCATTGATAGGGAATCGCGATCGACTGGACGACGGCTGGGTTGGCACTCGGGCCCCGGAGTCCGTGGACGATCCCCATCATCTCGACGAAGATGACCGGACAGTTGTGGAACTCGAGCGGCCGCGACGCGTTGTGCCGTAAAAAATCCAATAGGTTGCGGAGACCGTAGCTATTCAGCGACTTCAGCTCCGAGAGGTCGAACTTGAGCACCGCCGGCAAGGCGTCGGGCGGCGGAAAGGACGTCGCCTCTGAGATTTCGCGCGGGGCGATCAACCAGCCATCGCGCAGGGTGCAAGCGCTCATCGCCAAAGTCTCCAGCTAAATTCCCAGGTAACCGAGCAACTCCTCGAACCGGTTCAGTACGAAGTCGGGCTTAGGCGAATCAGGGTCGTGGCTGGCGAGCGCCACGTTCTTGTGGATGTTCAGCGGAGGACTGAAGGCCGCCAACCGTTCCAGCAAGGTCTTGCCGGGCACGCCGTAGGCAGCCCAAGCGGTGCGCACGCCAAGGCGGCGGCCGAGGCCGACATCCTTGCGCAAATTGTCGCCGATCCAGACGACGCGCTGCCGTTCGGCCGCCGCCTCGTCCATCTCGTAGTCCATCAGCACCGTTTTCAAACCGCGAGTTCCGGGCTTTTCGTAGTCGTCCGGCAAGATCCGGATCCGCCCGGCAAAGCCGAAGTTGCTTTGCTGCAAGTGCTTCAGCAAAATTTCCGGGTCGACCTTGACCCGTCCGTGCGTCGGGCTCGTCGGCAAGCGCGGATCCGGCAAGCCGTAAACTGCGTCGAAATGCGCCAAAAGCCCCAGCTTATTGAGCTTCCACATGGCCACGTAGCGCGGCGCGTCAGTCAAAGCGACCACCGGCACTTTAGGAAACTGCGCCCGAAATTTCTTTAGCGTCTCGATGACGCCCGGATAGGGCTTCAGATACGGCTCGGCGCCCTTCAGAAATTCGTCGCGGGCCGGGCGAACAATGTCGTTGAGCATTCCGTCGATATCGTCGCCCGAGTGGCGGATCACCGACGGCAGCTCTTGCGCCAAAAATGGGTACTCGATCGACCCGTGGGTGATGAAAACTTGTTTGCTTTCTTCCGCGAGCGTCGCGTAGGGCGTGCCGGTGAGGCGCTCAACCGCGTTCAGAAGCGCCGAGAACGCATGAACGTAATAAGCCACCCAGTCGAACAACGTATTGTCGATGTCAGTGACGAGCAGCGCGGTTTCAGGCTGGACGGACATGCTCTTATCTTAGCACTTTTTGGTCCGTGCAACCGCTCGAGACTTATTTCCAGTCGCTTGCGACTTTATTTCTAGTCGCTTGCGACTTTATTTCCAGCGGTTATGCATCCAGAAGTACTGTTCTGGGCATTTTCTGACGTTCGACTCGACGACGGCGTTGAAGAGGGCCGAGTGCGCCAACACGTCTTTGGTTTCATCGCCCGTCGACTCGAGTTGGACTTCTGGAAAAAACTCGACCACATGCGCGCTCGGTCCGGTGCGCCGGATGAACGACGGCACGATCGGCGCTGGCACGCGGCGCCAAATCGCGGCGAGGCTGGTGTTCGTCTTGGCGGGGTGCCCGAAAAAAGGCAGCTTGGGCTCGCCCGGGCGCGCCTGGTCCATGACAAAGCCGACGATCTCGCCGCGCTGGAGAATTTCCTTGATCGCCTGGTAGCCGTCGCCCTTCTTGCGCCGCTTGACGGTCAAGAAGCCGTTCTTGTCGCGGAGCTGCGTCACGAAGCGGTCGACGGACGACGATCCGACCTTCTTCACGAGCACGTAGGACGGCGCGACGTGGCGCGTGCATGCGGCGCCCATCGCCTCCCAATTGCCGAGGT
>JAYWBY010000032.1:0-2602 GCA_043781115.1 Pseudomonadota bacterium | reverse complement strand
CTGCGGCAGCGGTAGCGGCAAGTACTCCGCCAGCATGACCTTTGACGTGACCAACGACACGGACTACGTCGCGGCGGTTACCTATGACGGCGGCGACTGTTATCTCAACGACCGGTCGCGCGCGATGACGACTGTCGCCCCGCAAGCCACCGCCAAATTCGACGACGACTTTCACTGCTACGACGATGGCGACTCGGAAGATCTACCGGAAGCCAAGGTCAGCCTCGACCTCGGCACCCAAGACGTGGAGAACTCGTTGGATCTTGGCCCGTACATCGGCGGAATCACCGCCGGCCAAGCCTTTCAATTGGCGCTTGAGGCAGAAGCAGGCGCGACACCGGACGTCCAAGACGGTACGACCGAAGGCGCGACGATCCGCTTTCCGTTCAAGACTCCGCGCTCTGTGACGCTCAACGCCGGAGTCGCCATCCTGCAAGGCGCCAACGTGACGGAAGTTGCCTTCTTCGGGGTGAAAACCGCGGTACTGATCCCCGGCGTGCCCGTTCCCGATGGCTCGTTCGTCCGCGGAGAGTTCAGCTTCCTCGCCATGCATCGCCAAGAGTTCCACAAGTTCGCGTCGTACTCCGTCTCCCAAAAAACAAAGGCCGTCCTTTGCCACGACAAAACCTGTGGCGCCCAAGGAGCCGCGAAATGAAAACCCTGCTTTTAATCGGCCTTTCCCTGTCACTCGCCGCTTGCGGCGCCAAGACCTCTCGAGACGAAAAATACCAAGTCACGATGACGATCGAGAACCGGTCGGACGCCTCGGTCACGGTTGGTGGTTCGGGCTTCCCCTTCACTCCTGGCAAGCAGATTGGCGCCGGCGCGACAGAAGACTACGACGCCTCCGTCCCGGAACAAAATGTGCTCCGCAACATCGACCTGCGCATGGACGTCCTCAAAGTTGCCGGCGGTGTGATGGCGTCCACAGGAGCGAGCGCCGCCGAGATGGCTCGCCAGCCGACGATCCACTGGCGCGGCAACGTATCGGGAGATCACGAGGTCGCCGTCCCCGCCGGTCTCTCCGCCGCCCTAGGTTCTTACAACACGGGCGCCGAATACGCCGTTCTCGCCGCGGCAGGATCGCCCTTCACGATCGGCGGAGGCCGCGTCTACGTTTTCCCGGAAGAGGGCGACACCATCGCATACCTCGCTGTCCCGGGCACGACTCCGCCTGCTGATGCCTCGGCCACCGCTGCGTTCGTGAGCGTCGGCACGACCTTCTGGCGAATGGAGGACAGCTCGTCGCCGTGGCAAGAGATCGAAGTCAAACGGGACGGTCCCGAGAGGGTCCAAATTATATGTGTAAAAGCGGGATGTTATAAAAATTAGTGAAGTAGCTGAGCCACTTTACCGGGACCCTGCGCGTGTATGTCATAAGGAGGAACCAAACATGCGTAACACGTTCAGAAAATTTCTGGTGTCCCTAACCCTCACCCTCGCCGCCACTTCGGCGTTCGCGGATCCCCCGCGTCCGAACCACGACCATTGGCGCAACACGGCCTACCCGGGCCACTACGTGCTCTTTGATCGCGCGTCGAACAGCTACATCGAGACTGTCAACTGCACGGCGGCGTGGCGCTTCACCTTGGTGAGCAACCAAAACAACACGCTGACACTCTATGAAGCTAGCCGCGGCATGACGATGATGCTCAACTACGACGGCATGTATTTGAAAGCTCAAGGCGCTAGCGACTTCACGTTCTACCAAGCGGGAACGTTCGACACGCGCACGATCTTTTACCACAACGACGCCGCGGGCAACTACACCGGGTCGATCTCCAAGGGCCACGGCTGCGAATGGTCGGAGTGGTTCCCGGGATATCCGTCGGCGAGCTTCCACTTCGTCGAAAAAAGCACGACCGCGGGCGGCGTCGAAATGTACGACGGCAGCCGAGATCTATACGTTTGGCTGAACGCCAACAGCGTTTCGCTGAAGGCAGGCAACGGCGCCTACGCCTTCTTCAAAAACGGCCACTGGTGAGCGGACGTCTAGGCGAGGGCTCTCAGCCCTCGCCGCAATATGCGGCCGCGCACCAGTTCGGCGGATTGACCAAGTTGTAGAGCATAAAGGTGCCGCAGTTGACAATCTTGCCGGCTAGGTCCGGCGGATTATTTCCTTGGTCGTAGCTGCCAATGAACGTCACGTCCTTCGGGTCGGCTCCAGGACCCGGCTCCTGCTCTCTCGGCAGATACCAAGTGCCCTGCGTGCCGCAGTGGTTCTTGGTAGGAGAGGAAAGCATGCGCTTACCCGCGGAGCCGTCGAAGCGGTACCAACCGTTTAAATGGTCGCAGCGGCTGCCCGTCGGCGCGTTGACGTTGCGGTCCGGCTCCGCCAAGGTGGTGTACGGCTGAGAACATTGGTCGGACAGTATCGGAAAGCCGTTTGTGGCTAGAACCGAAATGAAGGAATCGCGGACCTTCAGGAAATCCCACGGAACCGTAATCAAACCGAACGCATCGTGGGTAACGTTGCCTTCTTTAACGACTTTGATCATGTAGCGGACGCCGTTCGGGTTGTCGCCGTTCAGGGCGCCTTTGAATTTTTCTGCGCCGTCGACAAGTTTGGCGAACGGCCTGACGAAGCCGTTGCAAAGTTTCT
>JAYWBY010000031.1:0-7338 GCA_043781115.1 Pseudomonadota bacterium | reverse complement strand
GAGCGCGTCTTGGGACGGCCGGCCTTTGAACGCAGCTATTGGCCTGTACACGTGTATTACACGGCTGGGACGAGCACTTTTGGAGCGGCGACGGTGCGCACGGGCGCCTACGTCGGTGTTCCGGCGAACTTAGAGGGCTTGCACCTCGATTACCTCTTCGTCGAGCAGTTGGCGCGTCTATCAATGGCGGATCTCCTCTCTCGCCAAGGCGCGTCGCCCCCTTACTGGGTGCAAGAGGCCTTCATCCAATGGCTCACGGCGTCGGCGATGTACCGTATCTATCCGAGCGCCGCGGTGCACCAGTTTCATGCGGAACGCTTGGGCGATTGGACGTGCTACTACGACGGCGCGCCGCAATGCGCCGGCAACTTCACGGGGGACCTCGAACTCGGCGCTTGGAACTCCGCGACGCTCGCCTCCACGGGTTCCGTGAAGTCGCTGGCCTTTGTCCTCGAGCTCGACGCACGCTTCGGTGCCGACACGATGGCCCAGGCCTTCGCCACGTTCGCCAACCAACTGCCGGACTCCGAGCGTTTTCAGGACCTAGTCACGGGACTGGCGCCGACGGAGGCCGCCGATATTGAGCACCTGTGGTTCCAATGGGTATACGGATCCGGCAACGCGTCGACCGACCGTGCGGCGCAGCGCGCCACCCTCGTCGACGCGGACGTCGACGGCCTCTACCTCTTTGAAGAGCAAAAGCTAGGGACGTCAGACGCGACGCCCGACCCCTACCTGAATTGACGGTGGGGAATCAGTGAATCTGGCCGACGCCAAGGTCCTTGGCCATGCGGAAGAGGATGTACGGGGCTTGGTCGAGAAACGGACCGGCCTTATCGTGGCCGAGTTCATAAGCGGCGGCAACGACGTCGATGCAGTCGACCGCGTCCTGGCCTTTCCACCGGCTCATGAGATCTTCGAGGACGTGGCCGACGAGCAGAGTCGTGGATTCGTCCGAATCGGAAATGATCCCGAAGGGTAAGGTAATCCGGTTCAAGGTCAAAGGCGAATTAGAGTAGCCTTTAAGCAACTTTAAGTACTCTTTGAACTGCATCGACATCTTCATCTCGGGCCTGACCTTTCCTGGCAAATGCCATGCGGAAATCAGTAGGTACAAATTGCTCATCGGCGGTATGGTCGCGGGCATTAGTTTTTGCCTACTTCCCTGGTTGGTCGAAGAGGCAAAGGAGGTCGCTTTTGAACCCTGCTTCGCCGAGTCACACGGCCCCCCTAGCTGAACGGATGCGACCAAAGTCGTTCACCGATTTGCTCGGGCAGGAGACGATCTGGGCCGAGGGCACGGCCCTTTGGGCGCTCGTCGAGTCCGGGCGCTACGGATCGCTCCTCTTCTGGGGACCGCCGGGCGTCGGCAAGACGAGCCTGGCGCACGTGATCGGCAAGGCCGCGGCGCGTCCGGTGGTCGTGATGTCGGCGGTGCAGCATGGCGTGAAGGACATTCGCGCCGAGATCGCCGCGTCGGAAGAGCGGCTGGCCACTGGGCAGAATGCCGTGTTGATGTTCATGGACGAGATCCACCGCTTGAGCAAGAGCCAGCAGGACGTGCTGTTGCCTGCACTCGAGAAGGGCACGCTCAAATTCATCGGCGCGACGACGGAGAACCCGTCGTTCGAAGTGAACAGCGCGATCCTGTCGCGAGTCTTGGTCTTCCGCTTCGAGAGTCTCCAACCGGCGGCGCTGCAGCGCATCCTCGACCGAGCCTTGGCCAATCCGGACGCCGGGCTGGTTCGCCGGGACATCGGTCCGGAAGTCCTGGCGGCCATTGCGCGCGCCGCTGACGGAGACGCGCGCCGCGCCCTGAGCTTGCTCGACGCCGTCGCGATCAGCGCGCCGAAGGACGTGACGCCCGTCACGCCGGCATCCTTGTCCAGCGTCGCGCGCGAACTGAACCTGCGCTATGACGCCAAGGGCGATCAGCACTACGACATCATTTCGGCGTTCATCAAGTCGATTCGCGCCAGCCAACCCGACGCGGCCGTCTATTACCTGGCCCGGATGCTCGACGGAGGGGAAGACCCGGTTTTCATCGCCCGGCGTCTCGTCATCTCGGCCAGCGAGGACATCGGCAACGCCAATCCGACGGCTCTGCTGCTCGCGTCGACGGCCATGCAGGCCGTCCATCAGGTCGGAATGCCGGAGGCGCGCATCATGCTCGCGCAGGCGACGACTTATCTGGCGGCTTCGCCAAAGAGCAACCGTTCTTATGTCGCGATCAATAAAGCGCTGGAAGAAGTGCAGGCCTCGGGCTCGCTCGAAATTCCGCTGCACCTAAGGAACGCGCCGACCAAACTCATGAAGGAGTTCGGCTACGGCGCCGGGTATGTCTACGCCCACGACGACCGCGCCGGCGCCCAGCGATTGCAGTATTTGCCGAAGAAGCTGGAAGGGCGGAAGTATTACGACCCCTCGGACCTCGGAGCCGAAGGCCAGCTGAAGAAGAACCTCGAGCATTTGAGCAAGTTGAAGGATCAATGATGGACAAGTTTTTCGGTAAGTCCTTGGCCCTCCTCTCGGTGACCGACAAAACGGGCCTGGCGGCTTTTGGTAAGGGCCTCGAGCAACTCGGATTGACTCTTCTCTCTACCGGTGGAACGGCGAAGCTTTTGCGTGAGAACGGCGTGGCCGTCAGCGACGTTGCCGAGTACACGGGCAGCCCGGAAATCCTCGATGGACGAGTCAAGACGCTGCACCCCAAAGTCCATGGCGGCATCCTTTTCGACCGGAGCAACCCGGACCACGCTAGCCAAACCTCCAGGGCCGGCATCGCGGCGATCGATATCGTCGTCGTCAACCTCTACCGATTCAAGGAAGAGGCCGTGGCCAAAAGGCTGTCCGCCGAAGAGGCCATCGAGCACATCGATATCGGTGGGCCGACGATGATTCGCGCTGCGGCAAAAAACTGGCAATATGTCCTGCCAGTCATCGATCCGAGCGACTACCCGGCCGTCCTCGAAGCGCTGCGCCAAGGGGGGCCGACGCGCGCCTTCCGCAAGCAGCTCGCCGCCAAGGCTTTCGCGGCCGTCTCGGAATACGACAGGATGATAGCCGAGTTTCTTGGCGAAGAAGCTGGCGACTTTGCGGCGTTTCCGTCTGACTGGGAGCTTCGACTCCGCAAAGTGCAAGACTTGCGTTACGGAGAAAATCCCCATCAAAAGGCCGCACTTTACGCGCCTTCGGCCGCCGGAGAAGGATTTGCCAGCCTAGAAATACTTTCCGGCAAGGAGCTTTCCTACAACAACATCCTCGACCTCGACGCGGCAACGGCGCTGGCGGCGGAATTTGACGCTCCAGCCGTCGCCATCATCAAGCACACCAATCCCTGTGGCTGCGCCACCGGTAACGAGGGCGACCTCGGGGCGATCTTCAAACGCGCCCTTGCCTGCGACCCGAAGTCTGCCTTCGGCGGCATCGTCGCGCTCAATCGGAAGGTCGACAAAGCCGCCGCGGAGGCGATCACGTCGATCTTCACCGAATGCGTCGCGGCACCCGACTTTAGCGACGACGCTCTGGCGGTTCTGAAGCAAAAGCCAAACCTTCGCGTGCTGAAGGCGTCGTATGCAAGGCGTAGTCAAGTGGCCGCGGCTCCGGCGGCACTCACCGTGCGCTCGGTTCAAGGCGCCTTTCTGGTCCAAGACCTCGACTCTGGCAGCTTCAATGCCGAAGCCTGGAAGGCGGTGACCCGCAAAGTTCCGAGCGCCGGCGAGCTCGCCGACCTCCGCTTCGCTATGATGGTCGCCAAGCACGTCAAATCCAACGCCATCGTCTTCGCCAAAGACGGGGCGACGGTCGGCATCGGCGCCGGTCAGATGAGCCGCATCGACTCCGCCAACATCGCCGTCGCCAAGGCTAAGGACGAAGGTCGGGAGATTCGCGGCAGCGTCATGGCGAGCGACGCCTTCTTTCCGTTTCGGGACACCGTCGACTTTGCCGCGAAGCAAGGCGTCACCGCGGTCGTGCAACCTGGCGGTTCAAAGCGCGACCAGGACTCGGTCGATGCGGCCAACGAGCAGGGCGTCGCAATGGTGCTAACGGGCGAGCGTCATTTCCGTCATTGACGGTTTTTGTCATTCAGAAGAAACGTCCGACGGCGAAGTTGGCTTCGAAAGGCGAGTCCTTGCGCGTCACGCCTTGTAGGCGCAGCGTCAGCTCCCTTTCAGGTTCCGCCGCCAAGCCGAAAGTGGTGACGAGTTCGGTCGGGGCGCGCCGAGCCTTGACCTCGAAGGGCGCTAGGACCTCGCTCGTAATCACGACACGCGCCAAAGGTCCGAGCTCGGCCAAAAATCCGGCTTCGACCCGCGGGCCGGCGTCGCCTCTTTTTTCGACCAAGGCATAGCGCGTCGCGCCTCCGGGAAGCAGCCAGGCTTTGCCGAAGCGACCAACCGCCATGCTGAGGCCGACGCCGATTTCTGCGCCTAGGTAGCCCCGGGCGAAGCGGGAAATTCCGGGATCGTAGACTCCCGTGCGAAAGGTCCAGGCTGGCGCCAAGTCGAGGAGGCTGAACGGCGCGAGGTTTTTCATTCGCATCAGGTCAAATTCATGGATGCGAAGGAGCTTCGCCTCGCCATCGTAACGAACGCGTCCAGACAGGAAAGCCAACGCCATGTCGTTGCTGAACCCGGCGGGAGGGTCCAGCAGGTCATGACCCGCGGGGCGGAGCTCTAGGTCGATGAACGCCCCGTCTTTGCGGCCACCGAGCCCGAGAAGTCCCAACGTCATCGGGTGGGCGAGAGCCGGGTTGCTGCTTGCCGGCAAGGGAGCAGGCTGCGCGTCGGCGGGGAGCGCCGCATGGGCCAAGGCGCTCAACGCTTTGGAACGAGCGGCGCTGAAGGGCGGCATGGGCGGCTTGCGAGTCCTCGTTTCTTCGTAGTCGAAGCGCGCGACCAAAGCGTCGTAGTAGCGATAGTTCTGGCCCGGGGTCACTTGGTTTGCCCGGAAATCCGCTTCTACGGCCGCAGTTTCCTCGTCGCTCAATCGACTCAAGCGCGCCAGGAAGGCGGCGCGCTCGGATGGCCAGGCCTTGGCGTCCGCTATCAGGTGATGGCGAACCAGCCACTTCACGACGTGATGCGGCGTCGTAAATAAACCCCTTCCTGGCGGCTCCTTGATGTCGGGTCGAACAGCCCACAGCATCTCACCGAGCATGGCCGCGCAGTTGCCGTCGAAAAAGCGGTACTTGTACGGCCCGTGCCGCATCAGCTCCCAGAGCTCGGCGAGCAGAAGCTCGACCTCGCGCCCCTCCAGCGCCACTTGGTATTCCCAAAGATCGCGGCTTTCTATGGCCTGATATTCAAAGCCTAGCTGGTAGAAGTCGTTGCCGACGAAGCCGCCGGAAAAGCCGCCAAACAGGCCGTAAGCGGCGTACACGAGCGGCCCGGTGTCTTCCGGAATTAGCGCCACGAAGCCAAAGGTCTGATCGATGACGTCGAGCGCGACGCTCAGGGCCGGGCCGCGTTTCGTCGACCGGACTTTCAAGAACAAGTGGCCCATGTAGGACCCTGGGTTGCCGCCATATTGGGCGGCGTAGACGAGCGACACGCCGGCGGGCCGCAAGTTGGTGAGCCACCCCTCGAATGCTGGACAGAATCCCGGCGGGACCGGGGGCAGCCAACGCGCATCGACCAACACCTTCGCGCGCGCCGGGCTCTGGCACCGGGGGTGGGCGTCGCCTTTGACCCCTTGGGCATCGGCCGCGGCAACTTCCGCCGCGAACCCCGACGGCGTTTCGCGCTGAAAGCGTGAAAGCCGTTCCCACGTTGCATTCTGTGGATTGGAAAGCGCCGCGGCGCCGAGCAAGAATGTCAGCGAAAGAATTGACAAGCCGGTTACCTGAGATATCGTCGTTCTTAGATATACTTAAAATCGTCATCACCCCAGCTCCAACTTCGGGAGACCCCATGCGCTCGCTCGTTCCGGCTTTCTTTCTCCTAGCTGTCGTCGCCACTCCTGCTCTGGCCAAGTACGGTGAAGCCAACTGCTTCAATGAAGTCGTGACCAAGAACGCGATGCTGCGGAAGTACGACTACAAGTACATGTGGGGCTCGTCAGAATCCTTGACCAAAGGCCAGGAGGGCTCCTCCCACGTCACGTCTCAAAACTCGACTCAAGGCACGACGGCTGGCGTCGACCCGGGCTACACCACGGGAGATACTCAGGCGCAGTTCATGTCGACTTCATCGAAGAAGCCGTGCGAGAGCTTCTGGGCGGACAACGGCCGTTACGAACGAGAGAAATTCATCGCTGCGAACAGCGACGAACTAAAACGCGACATCGCCCGCGGCGCCGGCCAGAACCTGCAAGCCGTCGCCGTCTTGTCGGGCTGCAACACCGCCGTCTTGCCCCACTTCTACGAAACCGTCCGGACGAGCTATGACGCCTTGGCGCCGCTCTCACCAGACGGTGGCGCGTTGTCGTCGGCCCTCGACGACGTGATCGCCAAGGACTTCGTGCTCAGCCAAGGTTGCGCTGGATGAGGAACTTCGCCGTCTAAAAGAGCGTCGTCGTGTTGCCCACGTCGATGTGGACGGCGTAGTGCTCTTCTTCTGACCAGGCAAGGTTGATGTCGGAGTTTTTCGTCGTCTTGCCGAGGTTGATCGTCACGGGACGACCAGCCGAGGCGACGGTGTCGGGCTCTTCGGACTCGCCGCCGCCTTCGGGGGCGACGCCTACCAGGCGGGCGAAGTCGCGTTCGCCGACGACGACGGTCTTGGGGACAGAGGTCGCCGTTTCGGCACCCGTCGGATAGACCGGGACGTTGGCGCGTGGTGAATGCATATACATGACGCCACCCGGGCGCACTTCGAGCGTCCAGGTTTCCTTGAAGCTTTCAGTCAATGTCGTGGCGCCGGGGCCGAGCAAGCGCGTGCGCGTAAGTTGCCAGTTCACTGGTATGTCGAGGCGCATGACGGTTTGGGCGCCTGAAGACACGACGGCCGTAGGAGCGAGCTGGGGTGCGGGAGCCGGCGGGGGCTCATCCATAACGGCAAATGCCGGTCCGACGAGATGACCATTAGCGGTCAACCCCAGCAAGGACGCAACAATGACCAACCCATACCAACGCATAGAACACCAACAATCGTTATCTTGAGCTAAGATTCTACCAAAAAGCCCGGCAAATAGGCAGAGCTAGCAAATTCATTCTCATGAAGGCGCTGTTTCTATCTAGTTTGGCTTAATTTGTAAAGAAAATATTAAAATGACCAGGGTGCTTAAAGAGAAGGCAAAGGTAAATTCCACGCCTTCCTTCCGCTTAAACCTCAACAATTTTCGCGGAATCGGGTAACCTTAGAGCAATCCGTCAAGGAATCGTCCGTCCTTTCACAC
>JAYWBY010000030.1:0-7340 GCA_043781115.1 Pseudomonadota bacterium | reverse complement strand
TGGACGAAAGCCAACGACCACTCCCGATTTCGTAGCAATTGCCCACGAAGTGGTACGAAATCTCGCCCGGCGCCCAAAACGTCACGTCTAGATCCATCCGGTACCGGCGAGTGCCTGCTTGATCTTCGTGAAATGCCGTCAAGCCGCACGACTTCTCCGCGCCAAAAGGGTGACTGGCCGCGTTCGAGCAATAGAGCAGCTCTAGAGCGGTCGATCGCTTGCCGAAATCGATCTGGCTGTCGTCCAAATGGGACAGACACGGCGTCTGGAGGTCGGCGAAGGCAGTGACGGCAAGGCGAAGGCCGTCGTTCAGTTGCCAACTCGCCAGCGTCAACGTCTCGGGGCCGCCATCGACCGGGCCATTGAAACTACCGCGGCGTACGGCAACGTACCAGTCGGCGGGAGAGCTGGAGCCTTCGGCAAGCGCGACGCGTTCAAAAGCGCCGTCGAGTTCGCCGGCCAGGCCCTTCAAATCAGCGAAAGCGGGCGATGCGGCATCGATCTCGATCGGAAAGCCGTCGCCCTCGTCCCGGATGTAGCGCAAAAGGCGCGCCGTGCGCACGGCACCGTCCAGCGCGGCTTGGTAGGAAGTCTGGGCGGCTTCCCATTCGGCCACGATGCCGTCCCGGAACAACACCAAGTCGCGAAAGTCTTGGTCGGTTCGACCATTGCTGCGCTCGGCGATGAGTTGTTGCTCGATCTGGCCGTGGTTTCGGAGCTCGACTTCCACCGCGTTGGCATTAGTATCGGCTTCGCCTTCTAGGGAAACGAGCTGGAAGGCGAGGTCACCGTCTGCCGTTCCAGACGCCAATCGGTCTTTGATCAATTGAATTTGGTGCAGTAAGTCGTCACGTTGCAGTTCGAGCGCCGAAAGCTTGCCGTCGCTCGCCGCGAGCTTGGCGCGCAGCTCGGTGGCCAAGCCGGAATCGGGGGCGCCATGTAAAAGTTCCGTCAGGCGATCCTCGGCGTGCTGAAACCGGTCGTGAATTTGCCGCGCGCGTAACGCCTTGCCCTCGACGTCGGGGCGAGTGACGCCCTTCACTTCTTCCACGAACGCGGTAGCATCGACGCCACGATGTCCGGCCGCGCACCCGGCGCGGGTACGCACCGCGGTTGTGCAGGTGACTTGGTAAACGCTCGAGCCTTCGAAATAGTAGAGCTGGCTGCCAGGTTTCGCGCCGAGGCCCGTAGTTACGTCAGCAACGACGGACGACTGGACCGCTGGGCGACATGCCGCGGCCAGGACCGCGAGCATCAGCCCGAGGCGCAAAGCGCCGACTTTCATCGGACATCCCGACATGGCCGTTCCCCCCAAAGGCTTGCGCCCGAAGGGCGCTAGAGGGGGAACTGGTAGCAGACGCCACCACCTCGGTCAATGACGTCCACCAGGGCCAGGACCACCTAAGCCAAGGCCGCCGGGACCAGGGCCGTGTGGGCCAGGGCCGTTGCCGGGACCGTGGCCCGGACCGTCCTGGCCATCGCCCGGACCGCCATGACCGCCGCCATGACCGCCTCCGTGATTCCTCCCGTGCGGATCGCGAATGTAACCACAAACCGCGCGCTGAAGTTGGCAAATCCTGTCGGCTTCAGGACGACCTTGCATGCCGAGTTGGGATGCGAAAGACATTCTAGCTCCTCGGCGATCTCGATTTGATCGTCACGAAGAGCGGCCTTTGCAGGAGTCGTTCCTCCTGCAAAGGCCGTGGTCAGCTGGAAATCACTGAGTTTTTAGCGTCGCGCCGAGACCGGCTGGTATCAAAATGACCGGGTCGGAATCAATCGTCGTTATTCTTCTTGGCGCCCTTGCGGTAGCCTTTTGAGAACAAATCGAAGTTGTAGCCTTCGAGATTTTGCTCGTCAGGCGTCTTGCCGTAGGTCAGCCGCCGGGCCTTGCCGAGGGCCGACGGGTAGAGGAGGAAGATGTAGCTCGGCGTGATCGCCATGTTGCTCACTTCCCTTATCTGCGTGATTTCGGTGAGATTGTCCGAGAGCCTGACCCGATAAATGTCCTGGGCACTGTGGTAGTAGGGGTCGTCGTATGTTGGGCTGAAGCCCGCGTTCGGATCGAAGGCGACCGTCAACATCGTGGTCTTCGGATCGAGCCAGGTTTGGAGGATTTGTTTGCCGCTGCTCGGGACCTTTCTGTCGAGGAATTTGCCGTCGTCGCCGAGGTAGTTGACGATCGCCTGGCCGGCCAGGGCGTCGTCGGAGTTTTGCGAGATGAAGTGCGGCGTGTAGTCACGGAATTGGCCGAACACCGTGCGCTTGGTGGTATCTCGGATGTCGACGACGGCGCCGCTCGCGACGTTGAGCGACAGGAGCCGCGAAGTCGACGTCGTGGCGTTCTGGTCGACGACCATGACAGAATCCGCTTGGTTTGGCACCGAGGCCATCCATGTCATGGTCTTGGCGTCGGGAACCTCGAAGGACGTGAACTGCCAGGCTTGAGCGGCGATCGTCGCTGGGACGTCGACGACAGCTATGGTCGTTTCGCCCACGGACAGAATCAAACGACCGTCGTCGAGCATCGTGCCGGCGATGATCGACTTCTCGCCGGGGAAGAGGCTGCCGGCCATCCAACTGCCGACGATGTCGCCGTTCGGCGCCATGGCAAGCAGCCCCATGCTCTTGAACTCATCCGTAATGACGAGGAAGTGATGCACCGGGTCGAAGGCGGCGCTGCCGATCTTGCCGGACAAGCCGACTTTTGGGTTCTTGAGGAACGAGCCGTCGTCCTTCAGGATCGCGAAGTCGGATTCGCTGATGGTGATGAAGTAAGCGCCGTTGGCGGCCGCGAGCACGCCTTGTTTGTCATAATCAAGCGGCAAAGACAAACTGCGGACGTGCTCGAACGGCTCGAGATTGAACCTCTGAAGCGTGTGGCCCTTGCGGTCGACTGCCGTAATCGAGTTTTGGTCGCCTGACCGAAAGAGATAAGACGTGCTGAAGAATTCCGGCTTCCTGCCGATCTCGTAGTTCTTCGGTGGCAGGGTCGAATTCGAGGAACCGCAGGCGTCGGCCGCGAGGACCAACGCACAAGCAAAAATCTTAAAGCGCATAGCCGCCTCCAATCAGTGCGCCGTGTTGCACGGCTTTCTCGTCAAAGTCGAATTTTTTGAATTTGATTTCGTGATAGCTCATGTAAACGCGCACGCCGATCCAGAAGTGATGAATCGGGTAGAGGAAGTCGGTGCCGATGATGCCGCCGGTGGAATCACTTTTGTCCTCGAGTTTGACGGTGTCGTCGGCGATTTTGATGCGGTCGCTGGCCAGGACTATGCCGGCGTAAGTCAGTGCGTGAACTTGGCGGAAGAAGCTGCCGCGCGGAATCGGAATCCACTCATAACTCGCGGCTATCCGGGTTTGATCTTGGTCGTAGGTCGAAGTGATGTCCAAGTCCTGGTCTTGCGAGCTGTGGTTCGTGGAGAAACTGACCAAGACGCCGATTGGACCCGGCTGATATTCGATGTCGAGAGAGTTCTCCGAGAGCTGACTGTCTTGGAGGAGCGTCCGCATGCCGGTGCCGTTGATGCTCGCCGAGCCGAAATACAGGTCAAAACGCCAATGGCGCGAGTCGACGAAATCGAACACGTAAGGATCGACGAAAACGGTGTCTTCACTCATCATCCGGCCGGTTGGGTCGAGGAGCTCGACCTTGTCTTTCGAGTCCGAGCCCTTGAGCGTGATTTCGTCATGATCGAGCGGCACGACGTCGCCGCTGATTCGCAGCGAGTAGCCGCGAAATTCGCCGGGAACTTTGACCTTCCACGGACCGTACTCTTCCTGGTCGCGTTTGGCTTTGTCAGTTGCCGATGGCTTCGACGTCGTCGCAGGCTTCGCCTCCGCGGGCTTTTCCTCCGCGGGCTTCTCCTCGGCGAACCCAGGAGGGGCGAGCAGGAGCCCGCAAATTCCGAGCGCAATGAACCGGTAATTCATGGTTATGATCCTTGTTTCGCTTTGATGGCGCTGAGGTTGATGATAGCACCTACAAGTACGACGATAGGCGCTTAAAAATGCCACGCCAATTTAATGATGCTATAAAATAACTAGTCATTTTAATACGTTGTTATAGAGGTTCCGATGTCCAACCAGTTCATCATGGCCATCGACCAGGGCACCACCGGCAGCACGGTCCTGGTGCTGGACGTCTCAAAACCCCAAGGCTCGGAGGTCGTCGGCCGGCACACGGTAGATTTCCCCCAACACTTCCCGAAAACCGGCTGGGTCGAACACGATCTCGAGGAAGTATGGCGTTCGGTTTCGTCGGCCGCGGAAGGCGCACTTGCCCAAGCGAAGACGCGCCGACCGACCTTCGACGCGAAACAAGTCATAGCCCTCGGCATCACCAACCAACGCGAGACGCTGTGCGTCTTCGAGCGGAAGACCGGCAAACCCTTGGCGCGCGCCATCGTTTGGCAGTGCAAACGTAGCGCCAGCATCTGCGAGCGGTTGCGTGCCGAAGGGCTGTCGCCGAAAGTGGCGGACAAGACCGGCCTCGTCCTCGACCCCTATTTCAGCGGCACCAAGATCAGCTGGATCATGGAGAATCAACCGGAAGTCGCGACGAAAGTCCGCTCCGGCGCCGCCGTCTTCGGCACGATCGACAGCTACTTGGTCGCGCGTTTGACCGCAGGCCTGTCGTTTGTGACCGAGGCGAGCAACGCCAGCCGGACGCTTTGTTTCAACATCGCGACCGGATCGTGGGACCTCGAGTTGCTCGAGGTAATGAAGGTCCCGAACGCCGAGGCCCTGCCGGAAGTCAAAGACAGCGCCGGCCTCTTCGGCAAAACGAAGGGCTTGAGCTTTCTCCCAGACGGAATCCCGATTAGCGGCGTGCTCGGGGACCAGCAAGCGGCGCTGGCCGGGCAAACGTGTTTCAACTCTGGCGAGGCCAAGTGCACTTACGGGACGGGCGCGTTTCTGCTGATGAACCTGGGGGACAAGAAGCTCGCGTCGAAGGCCGGGATGCTGACGACGATCGCTTGGTCGCTCGGCGGCAAACGCACGTATGCGTTCGAGGGCTCGGCCTTCATCGCCGGCGCCGCGGTGCAGTTTCTTCGCGACCAGATGCAAGTGCTGACGCAGGCGGCCGAATCCGAAGTGCTCGCCGAGGGTCAACTCGGCGCGCCGGAAGTCTACTTCGTGCCGGCGCTCTCCGGCCTTGGAGCGCCCTATTGGGATCCGAAAGCGCAGGGAGCCTTCTTTGGCCTAACCCGTGGCACGTCCAAGGGCCAAATGGTGAGAGCTGCGCTGGAAGGCATCGCCTTCCAGGTGGCTGATCTGACCACAGCAATGCAAAAGGACTTGGTCACGCCGCTTTCCGTCTTACGCGTCGATGGCGGCGCCGCGGCCAACGATCTTTTGATGCAAGCTCAAGCCAACTTCGCTGGGATTCCCGTCGACCGTCCAGCGAACCTTGAAACGACGGCATTTGGCGCCGGGCTGTTCGCCGGCCTCGGCGTCGGGTTATACTCGGGCCTGAACGATTTGCGCAGCGTTCGAAGGACCGAACGGCTCTTCGAGCCCGCCAGCAATCCCGACGACAAGGCGGTGCTAGACGCCCAACTCGCAGGCTGGCAGCGAGCCGTTCGCGCCGTCAGGGTCTTCGCCGGCACCGTTTGAAGCGGCTGTTACCCCAGGGCACCTGAGGGAGGTCTTGCTCAAAATATTTCAAATGACGACGCCTTGGTCGGGTGTAACGCCAGAATCTACGGCTGCCACTCGAAATCCGACAAAGGAGCGAGCGAAGTCAGAACGGGCTGCAGGGGGCGTAGGCGAGGGTTGTTCATAAAGGTCTGGATCGGCTAATTTTTTCGGGTCTTATCATAGGATAATTCGCGGCGGCGAACTTGTTGCTAGAAATGACGCAACCGAGTGTCATCCCAACCCGCTCAAAAGGATCCAAACATGAAAAAGATCATCGCCCTCGCCGCCATCACTTTCCTCTCAGCCTGCGGAAACAGCCACGATGCCTCCGTTTTGAACGACGACACCAGTGCCGCCGCGGCCCAGGTCTCGGTCTCGAAGGACGGCGCCGGCAAATACTCCGCGGCCCTCACGGGCGCCGCCGCCGCCCAGCTCGGCGCTTCCCTCGTGCAGACTTCTTACCAAAGTGCCCAAGGTGGCCTGACCATCGCGTGCGCGGCAGGCTGCTCGATCGCAGTCGACACGGCCAAGGAGGACCTGGCCAACGTTCACCGTCCCGAAGACGAAGGCAACCACGACCTCCTCCAGGTTCGGCTGACTGGAGCCGCCGCGAAAGACTTCTACCTCGGCCGCACCTCGGCTCCGGAAAAATTCCTGTCGAATGACCTCGGCCTCAAAACCTATGCGAAAGCCGTCCTCACGGCGCGAAGCGAAGGCGCCGCCGCCGACGTCTCCTGCTTCAAGAAGGTCACGCCGTACCTGATCTTCTTGACAACGACTAGATACGAATGCGTGATCGGTCTCTCTGGCTACGCCGCTCTCTGAGCCTGCCGATCAGCGTTGTCGGGACAGATTCGTATTCTCTTGGCCCCTCATAGGAGGGGCACATCATTCCCCCAATTCATGGTTGCGACTGCGTCAAAGTCACGCTCTGATAGTCGAGAGGGGTGAACGGTGTGATCCAAGTCGCCTAAGACTCATAGTCCGGCTAACCTCTGCGGATGTGACCGAATTATCATGTGAGCAATATTCAGTTGCTTGGCTCTAGTGGAACTGTCGTTTGTGCTTCTGTGATACCACTGGCGGAGCCCTTTAATTGCTTCTCGGGTCCGTTACCTAGCTCAAAAGTCATCGCAAATTGCTGTCCGTTCACAAAAGGTAACTTTTCAACCTTGATAAATCCGCCGAAGAGTTGGCTTGACGTCCCATTTTCCAAAATTTTGGCGCAGGTTCCAACCAGCCCCTTCCTTGATTTGCAATCGGCGGCAGGAGAGTTTTGCTCGCCGGCTTTGACGTCGCCAAAGACCTTGATTTGGAATTGATTTAAGGGAGAGCTCGACGAATTGCGATCTGCGAACGTCGCCGTAAATACTCGGTTGCCTTCCGTATCGGTTTCTACCGTAGCGAGGGCAACAACCGGATCTGAAATCACGAATCCCTTGACCTCGGACAAAGTAATCGTCCCTTGAAAGGGGGACTTTGCACGGTCGCTTTTGTGAGCCTGGCAAGCGACGGGAAATCCAAAACCGAAAAGAGCCATCACAAAAATTGGAATCCGCATATCTCATCCCTCTTCTTCCAAAACTGATTCCAACGATTATCAGAGTAAGCCAAACACCGAAACCTGAGCAAGATAGCCGGCTTGAGAGTAGCCTGCAGTTAGTTGGAACTTGAAAGTGCCGCTCCTGTGTGGA
>JAYWBY010000029.1:0-7351 GCA_043781115.1 Pseudomonadota bacterium | reverse complement strand
GGCGTTCGCCGCGCTCGCCGATCACCTGGTCGAGCAGCCACTTGGCCCGTTCGAGCGCGGTGGTCACTTTGGTCAGGTCAGCCGAGGAAGCCTGGGCGGAAAAGATGCGCGGCGAAAGGCGCTCTACGTCGGGAAGGTTCTTCAATTCCTGTCGGATTTCCGCCAATCGGGTCTCGCCAAGCTGGAGAAGATTGCGTACCGCCGCATGCCGGCCACGGATCTGGCCGGCGTCGAGGAGCGGGTGCGCCAGGAAGTATCGTAGGAGGCGCGACCCCATTGGCGACAAGGTTTGGTTGATCTCGCGAAATAGGCTGCCCTCCGCTTCGCGGCGGCGGGCAGTCTCGAAAATCTCGAGATCACGTAGGGCCGTCTCGTCCAGAACCATGGTGTTCGGCTCAAACAGCGGCCTGACGCTCAAGAATTGCCCGAGGCTCGCCTGCAGAGAACGAAAATGCACGAGAACCGCGCCGATTAGGGGTTCGCCGCCGGGGATGCCACCGGAGGGCTGTGAGGCGAGGTCGGCTTTGCCGAATACTTCGGCTAGCAACGCCTTTTGTTCCGTCGTGTCGCGAAGGGGAGCTTCGGGGAGAGGTTCGATCAACAACTTGTGGTCAAACCGGTAGCTCGCGGTGAGCGTCGCCAATTCCGCGTGGAAAAAGCGGCGGGCAAGCAGTTCCTTCGGCCGGAAACGCTCGACGAGGGGTCGAATGGCTTCCATCGAGTCGACGTTGCCGAGGCGCAGTTCACCGGTCGAGAGATCGGCCAAAGCGACCGTCCACTTGCCGACGCCAGGCTCTTCGTGGACGGCAAGGACGTAGTTCGGGGTGTCGCGGTCGAGCCCTTCCGGGTCGTCCACCGCTCCGGGAGTCATGACGCGAATGATGTCGCGGCGGACCAAACCCTTGGCCTCGGCCGGGTCTTCCATTTGGTCGGCGAGGGCGACTTTGTAGCCCTTCTTAAGCAAGCGGAGCCAATAGTTCCTGGCGCTGTGGTGCGGTACGCCACAAAACGGGATGCGTTGTTGGTCGCCTCGCTCGCGGCTGGTCAAAACGAGTTCGAGCACCGGTGCGACCTCTTCCGCGTCAGCGCCGAAGATTTCGTAAAAGTCGCCCATGCGAAAAAAGAGGATGGCGTCGCCGCTCTTTTGCTTGAGCTCATAGTACTGGCGCATCATGGGCGTCAAAACTTCGAGCTGGGCGGCGTCGGTCGTCGTCATGGGAGGATCCTGCTGTGGACTGTGAGTTTGTCGGATCCTGGTTCTACCAAAGGCGCCAGGAGGCCTCCACACCGGATTCGACGGGCCTGAAATCATGGCATTTTTCTGCCGTCGGCACTGGCCAAGACGAGCATCTGAAGTGACAAAGGGGCATCTCCGTCGAGGGTCATGGCGACCGCCGTCGTCTTCAGAGTCAAGCCGGTCGTCACGATGTCGTCAACGAGGAGCAGGCGGGGATTCGGTCCAAGCGCTCTTAGCGACGCCCGCCAATTCTCCTTCGCTCTTCGAATCATGCGGGGAGGGAGAATCGTTGCTCGCTTGGCTCGCTGCTCCCGGCTGAGGCGTGCGCTCTTCGTCATCCTCCAGTAGAGATGGGCTGGCGCGGGTAGTACGGGAAGCGAATGCCGTGTTCCGAGATGAAGGGCCAGCAACATCGCCAGATCGAACCGTCCACGCACGCGTCCCCAAAGACTCGACGGCGCGGCGACAAGGACGTCGGCCGTCTGGCAAAGACTCAAACTGGACGGATGTTTGCCGCAAAGTTCGAGGAGGAGATCGGTGGCGCGCTGGTCGCCTCGGACTTTGGCTCTGAGGACGAGTCGGCGCAGGAGGCCGCGATATTCGAAGCAAGCCCGCAAGGTTCCCTCTGGAAATGCCGAAAGACTCGCCTGGCCGCGCAAGCGGTACTCGTTCAGTTCGTCGGCGCACAGGTCGCACAGAGCCAAGAAGGGCGTAGACATCGTCGTCGTCGGTCGCAAGACGAAGCAGGCCGCGCAGATTTTCGCCATTGGGAGCACCTCCGCCGGCGAAGCTACCTAAGCGCTCCCTTCGTGGCGAAGGACATCTATTGGTGGGGCTTGCTCCATCCCGGCAAGGGGCCAAAGGCGGCTTCAGCGACTTTGCGTTCGGAGCGGTAGCCATCGTGGCCCGAGTTAGGCAGTACTTCCAGCTGCTCGAGATCGCCCAACGCCTTGGCCTCCTCGACGAAGAGCTCAGGCGGGACGATCGCATCCTTGGCTCCCGCGAATACTAGGAACTTCAGCGCGGGCCGCGCGGCGAGCGCAGCTTTGATCAAGTCGACGCGAACGGGATCGGCTGGCAGGCGCGACTCGATCGTCCAGCGGGCGCTGGCGCTCGAGCAGTTGGCGAAGAGCGCCTGATCAGCGGCGATGCCCGCCGCGGCGAGACGGCGGTTCACGTTGACGCACTCTTCTCGTTCTGGCTCGATTTCGAGCAACCCGATGATTTGCGCCGCGCGGCTGATGTCTTCCGTCGGGCGCAGGTCGTTCAAATAAAACTTCTCGCCGAGCTTGCGGAAAGCCTTCGCTGAATTTTTGTCGTGCACCAAGGCGTGGAAGTCTTCGGCGAGCTCTGGCCACTCCGAAACGTAGCTCATAGCGATCGCTAAGAGATGGAAGATTTCGTCGCGGCAGACTTTGCGGGCCGGCGCCTTGAAGCAATGCTCGCCAAGATAGGCGTTGACCTTTGGCAGGTCGTCCTTCATCGCTGGGAAAAGGCGGACGAACTCGCGCTGATTCTCGACGGCTAAGGCCGTACGCGGCTCTTGGGCCCAACGGCTGGTGGTCGGCGAGAAACCGTGGGACACGACGCGCTCTAGGCCATCAGGCGCCACTTCCAAATAGCGGCGAACGATCAAGCCGCCGTAGCTGTTGCCGAACACGATCCAGCGGGCGTTCTTGAATAGTGTCTTGCGAACGGCCTCGGCGTCCTGCACGATCGCGCGGCTCGTCCAGTGCGGAAACCGCGGCATGTTCTCGGGGGTTGCCTCGGGGTATGCCGTGCTGCAGCCCGTGCCTCGCTGGTCGATGAAGATCATCGTCCGACCCGCCAAGCTTTTCTCGCGAGCAAAATCGCGATACCGCGCATGGCTGTAGTAGGAAGGACCGCCGTTAAAGTAGGCGACCGGCGTTTCGCCGGCCTTGATTCGCCCGTAGTAGAAGACTTTGATCTGGGGCGACTTGGCGTCCCCCCAAATTTCCGGGACCTCGACGAAGCCTTGGACGAGGTCGGCCGGGAGATTGGCGCGAAACTCTTTGCACTCGGCCGTTTGCCAACGCAGTGCCGTGTCGCGTTGGTTCTCCGAGTCGTTCGCGACCGCGGACGACGACAGTGACAGGAGCGTCAGTAAAGTGGCCGCGAGACGAGGGAACACGAAGACCTCGAGTGATTTGCCTACATTAAAGCATGAATTGGCTTTTACAGGGACCGCAAGGTCGACTAGTCTTGAGCCATGAGTTTTCAATTTGAAACATGGCTGAAAGCAAAGCCCGTCATCGGCATGCTGCACTTGGCGCCCCTGCCCGGCTCTCCGCGCGGCGGCTCCGACTTGAAGGAAGTCAGCGCTCAACTGCTGGCCGACGCCGAGGTGTTGGTAAGGGGCGGCTGCCACGGTCTTATGATGGAAAATTTCGGTGACGCGCCGTTCTTTCCGGGCACCGTGCCGGCCCACGTCGTGGCCGCCATGGCGGTGCTCGCGAGCGAGGTGCGACGTCGTTACCCTTTGCCGCTCGGCATCAACGTTCTGAGAAACGACGGCCTCTCGGCGCTCGGCATAGCCGCCGCGGTCCAAGCCGACTTCATCCGGGTCAACGTCCTAACCGGCGCGCGGGTTACCGACCAAGGCGTTATTCAAGGGATCGCGCACGATCTATTGCGCGAACGCCACCGGCTCGGCGCCGACGCCATCCGCGTTTTCGCCGACGTCGACGTGAAGCACTCGGCGGCATTGGCGCCGAGGCCGCTGGCCGACGAAGTGGAAGACACGTTTGGGCGGGGGCTAGCCGACGCCATCGTCGTTTCGGGCAGCGGCACGGGCGCCGGCGTCGACTTAGCGAAGCTCAAAGTCGCCCGGCAAGCGGCGAAGACTCGTCCCATCTTGATCGGCAGCGGCGTCACCGCGGAATCGCTTTCCGATCTTTGGCCGCTCGCCGACGCTTTCATCGTCGGCACGGCGCTGAAGAAGGGCGGGATTTCCACCGGTCCCGTCGAGCTGGCCAGGGTCAAGCGGCTGACCGAGGCGCATCAGTGGTTGGTTACTTCGAGGGCTTGAGGACCTGCTCAAAGAGCGTCTTGGCGGCGCCGTCGAGCGTGCCTTCGAGGGCCTTGGTCATGGCTTTGGTGTGCGCCTGGCCAACGGCGGAGGTCGCGAACTTCGACAGCTCATCGATCTCCTCGTTCTTCATGTCTTTGAACGCGAAGAAGTCGAAAGTCATGTAAAGCGTGCGTGCGGCACCGATGTAGCCGGGCTGCTTCTTGGCCATTTTGTCCTTCATGTACTTCATCGAATCCCGCTCTTTCTCGGGGGCGTAGGCGTTGAGGCCCACGACGACCCCGAGGTCGCACTTTTGCTGCATCAGCGCCCAAAGCTGGTCTTGTTCGAAGTCGGTGATGAAGGTCGCGATGGCATTGCGCCGGTTGGGCTTCAGAAACACCGGACTTTGCTTGTCGAAATAGCTTTTGCGTTCGTCCGGCGTCGTTTTGTTGAAGCTCGTCAGCGCTTGCCGAAACTTGATTCCCTTCACGGTCGTGGTCCAGGTATAGACACCGGTCAAGTTTTCCAGAGTGATCTGCTTGGCGTACGCGGTCTTAAAAACTTTGTAGAGGTTGCCCGCCGGGTAAATCCGGTGCGTTAGGTTCTGGATCGTGTCAATTTTGGCGTCCGTGAGCGTGATCTCCTTCTTGCGGCGAGCCAAGGCGTCATCGACGCACTTTTCGGTGTCGCGCAGAAAGTCTTCCACGTGGAAATACTCGAGTACGTAGTCGACCGTCGGCTTTGACGGCTTCGCCATCACGGGCGATGCCGAAAGGAAAATGAACGCCAGAACGAAACTCAGCTGTGGCACTTTGACCTCAATGGGCGAACTGCAAGCGCAACGCGCCGGGGCCGGTCGATATGCAGGCAAACGGAACCGCGGTGGATCCGAAAGGATAGGAGACGGCGTGCAGGCCGTCAATCGTGATGGTAGCCGGTGCCGCGGAGGATATTGTAGGCGCGGTAGATTTGCTCCCACAGCAGTAGCCAAGCTAAATCACTGGTAAAAGTGGCCGGCGACAGACTGAGCGCGAGGCTCGCCGCGGCCCGCAATTCGGGGCTCGGACCCATCGGCCCGCCGATGACGAAGGTCAGCGATTTTACTCCCGGGTCGTCGGTCCACTTCGAGAGCTTGTTGGCGAAGTCGCGTGACGTCAGGCATTTGCCGCGCTCGTCGAGGAGGATCACCGGATGATCGGACTTGGGCGAGAGGAGTAGGCGCTCGAGCGGGGCTTCGTCCTTCAACTCGAGGCTCTCGGCCTTGGCGAAGGGCGCTAAGCGCTCCTCGTACATCGACGCCAAGGCGCGGAGTTCCGGGTAGGCGACCTTGCCGACCTTGATGACCCTGAGGCGCACGCGCCGCTCCTAGCTCAAAAGGCCAGACTTGGTCGGCACGAACTTGGCCTTCGGCCAAAGCTGCTCGAGAGCGTAGTAGTCACGGATATAATTGTAGAAGACGTGCACCAGCGTCGAGCCGTAGTCGAGCAGGATCCAGTTGCCGCTTTGCTTGCCTTCTATCGCTACGGGGCGCACGCCGCCGAGCTGCTTGCAGCGCGCTTCGATGGCCTCGGCGATGGCGCGGGTCTGGCGTTCGTTTTCTCCGGAACAAATGAACTGGTATTCGCAGAGGTCGGAGACTCCACGCATATCGAGCAGAACCGGGCGAACGGCTTTCTTGTCTGCGGCGGCCGTTACGGCTTCTTGAGCGATTTCTAGCGGAGTCATAATGCTAACCTCGGGTTGCGTACAAATGATGCTCTCGAATATACAAATTGACCGCCGTTTGCAACCAGCCCACTGGCACTGATTTACCCTCGGCTAAGTACTTCCGGATTAGACTGCTCGCGGCGTCTGAAACGCGGGCTTCGAGCACCAGGGCCGGCCATGCCTTAGATTCGGCGTCCGGTGGGCGCATCCCTGGGCGCTGGACGACGACGAGCTGGGCAAGGCGAGCGATTTCGGCCGGTTCCTTCCAACGGCCGAAGGCCTGCCATTGATCCGCGCCGATGAGAAGACCGAGCTTTTTCCCAGGATGAGCCTTGGCCAAGGCTCGTAACGTAGTGACGGTGAAGTTTGGCTCTGGTAGGTCCGCTTCGAACGCCGAAACTTCGACGTTTGGTCCGAGCGGCGCGAACGCCAACTTGCTGAGCGCAAGGCGTTCCTTGAAGCCAACCACCGGACTTTTGTGTGCTCCGTCGGCGCCGGCAGGGGCTGGCGCCGGCAGAACGAGTATCTTCGCTTTCGGCATTTGGGCGCGCGCCGCCGCCACGCTCTCGTAGTGCCCAGCGTGGGGAGGATCAAACGTGCCACCGTAGATCAAGAGATCGACGGCAGTTTCAGGTCGTTCCAGCATTGCTATCAAGACGCGCCCGGCGTTTCGGGGGCGTGTAAGCGAGAGCGGCCTCCGCGGCGGCTTCCGCGAGCTTCCTTTTCTCTTCTTGGACCAGCTGATAAAGCCGGAATTTTACTTCTTTGATTCCACTGCGCGTCGCGGCGGAAGCCTTCAAGACCTCGTGGCCGGCGGCTTCGATCTTTGCCGTCAGCTTGGCGAGGACGTCGTCTTCGAGCAGGTCGGTCTTGTTGATCAGGACGATGCTGCGCTTGCCGGCAAGTTCAGGGCTGAAACTCGCGAGCTCGCGCTGGAGGACGACCAAGGCTTCTTCCGCCGCGATCTCGGGACCGAAGCCGTCGAGAACGTAGACGATTAAGCTGGTCCGCTCGAGATGCTTCAAGAATTGCAGGCCGAGGCCGCGGCCTTCGCTCGCGCCTTCGATCAAGCCCGGCACGTCAGCGACGACGAGGCTTCTCAGCACGTAGTCGTCCATGCCTTGGACTTCGACTACGCCGAGGTTCGGGACCAGGGTTGTGAACGGATAGTCGGCGATCTTGGGGCGTGCGGCGCTGATGACGCTTAGCAGCGTCGACTTGCCCGCATTCGGGAAGCCTGCCAGGCCGACGTCGGCAAGAAGTTTCAATTCGAGGCGGATTTCGCGCTCTTCTCCGGGCTGTCCCGGCTTCCACTCGTCAGGCGTCTGGTGCGTCGAGGTCGCCCAGTGGATGTTGCCCAAGCCGCGGTTGCCGCC
>JAYWBY010000028.1:0-7353 GCA_043781115.1 Pseudomonadota bacterium | reverse complement strand
GACGGCGGAAGGATACACCTCAGGAAAAGTGACGTTGCAACAGTTGGGTCTATGCGCCGGAGTCGCCGAACCCGTCACCACGAAAATCAATTTCACCGCGTCAGCCGGATTCAACGCGGCTTACCTGGCAGAGCTGAACGACGCTGGCGGTCATCAGAACGACGACTGGTTCAAGTACAAAAAAAGCGGAGTGGATACGGGAAAATTCCTCTTTCACATTTGGTCCAATGGCCCGCACGACAGCTTCATCTTTACGCTCGACTGGTATCCTGAGGTCGAGGACCAAGTGGCGAAAGACAAGGTCTATGCCGGGGAGCAGCTGCTGGCGCCGTTCTCCTTAGGAGCAGGCACGGTCGACGCCAGTACGGCCAAATACTGGTCCTTTGGCACGCTGCAGTCAGTGAAATTCGACAAGGCGCCGACCGCCGCGGATCCGACTTACGAAGTCCACGTCATGACGTACTTCAAGGAGCTGGAACCGGGTAAGACCCTTCCCGGCGCTGACTCCAAGGTGCATTGCATCAAGGCGTTCCTGAAAGGGGACCTGGGCTCGCAGGCGGGAGCGATTTGAGACGTGCGGGAAGCGACTTTCGCCGGTGGATGTTTTCCGTGCATGGAGCCTCGGGGCGGTTGTGCAATGACGCGAAAATCATCCGTCTACCCAAGACGATTGACGTGGTGTTACACTGGTGGTACACTTATGCCGTCTGTAGGAGACATCGGTGGCGACAAAAAAAAAGCGGATTAATCTTGTGGTAGGCGACGAAATTCTGGCTCAGCTTCAGGAACTGTCGTCCAAACAGGGAAAGTCCCTTGCAGGGACTAGCCTGGCGCTCATTGAACAGGCGCTGGAGTTGCGGGAAGACAGACACTTTGCCGCCGAAGCGGACAGACGGCTAAAGCAGAAGCAAAGGCGCGTCAGTCACAGCAAAGCGTGGGCATGACATATAAGATTGAATATCTGGCCAGTGTCGTAGAAGAAGACATTCCTAGGATTTCCAAAGCCGACCGTGAGCGTCTTCGGCGTTCAATTGAAGACAAGTTAACCCTTGATCCCGTTGTTTTCGGCAAACCGCTGCAGTACAGCCTCAAAGGCTGCCGGCGTTTGCGGGTAGGAGACTACCGGATCATTTTCCAGATCGAAGACAACAAAACCGTTTTGATCGTCAAGATCGGCCATCGTAAAGATGTTTACGAATAGGTTCCTATGTTTGACATAGCGCGGAGCTGTGTTTCAGCCAAACAGGCCAAAGGTTGCACGGCCGAGAAAAGTGTCAGAGGTGCAACTTCTTGCGCATCTTTTGTCGGTACTTTGTCCCACCCAGCCGCTTGACTGCCCGCCACCTGACGGAACGTCCGCCGACCGAGCGTTGGACAAATTTTACTTCTTTGACTTAGCCTCTTTGACGTAGCGCGCGCCACCCTCGCCGCCGCGAGCGGTGCTGGTGAGCTCGTCGAATATCATGTCCTTTTCCGAGAAAACGAATTCATGCGCTCTAAGTACCAAACCGCCGTCCGGTTGAAGCTTAAACGTCACGACTCCTTGATGTACGTCGTCAGGTCTCGAGGAGCTAGACATACCTACGACATTCCGGAAGGTCATGGAAAGCCCCAAATCCCTGAAAAATAGCTGAGTATACGTCGTATACGTCGCATCATCCTTCACCCGCTGCCAGGTCTCACGCCGATTCTTCAGAAATATTTCGAAGCCAATGACGATGCCTTTGATGAAAAACTCACGGCATCCTCGATGATCGATGACGAGTTCCTCGCGCAGAGGAGTGTGAGATGAACTGGGCCAGACCTCCGTGCGCCGCCAAGTACCCGCTAACCGCTCGCAAAGACCACTAGGATCGCTCTCTTCTCGCCCTTCATAGGCCGCTTGCGAGGCAGCATAGGCAAACGCCTCGTCATCGATTCCCAAATGATGAATTGACTCGTGAATCAGGAGTGGAATGGCCTCGGCGAAGCCGGCCGTTTGACAAGCGGGGACACTAAGGTTGATGGCCGCCTTGGACGTTCGTGTCGTCAGAGCGCAGAAGGACTGCGGCTCGTCCGACCAGACATGGGGTGACCCAGCGATGTCGTCAACAAGCTGCGTCCTATGACTAAGCAGAAAATCCTTGATCGCCGGGTCGAGGCCGGCAGGTAGCGCCGATTCGCTAAGGCCGCCGACGATTTCCGCAGCTTCGTTGCGCGCCATCGCGAATTTATAGGCGAGGATATCGCCGCCGTTCGAGGTGCTGCCGCCGTCACCTAGCGCCACCGCGGGGACAAGGCCGCCAGTCAAGCTGACCGCCGCAACGAAAGTCTTGAATGGGCACTTCATGGTGTTTTTCCTTTGATGGAAGTAACGGTTGGAGCCGGCCCAGCCCGAACGGCAAATCGCACACTCAGTACGGAACAAGACGTTGTTGTCTGCAGCGATAAAGTCGGTGTGTAAGACGGTGCTGACTCCAGCGTCATTGCCTCTTGACCGACGCCCGCGACGACACCCGAGCATGCCGCGCAGTCCTTGATGTATTTGTAGGCTACGCCAAGGACGACGTCATCAATGCTGAGGGAGCAGTCGCTCGCCTCAACTTCAACATCACTGAGCTGCATGAAGGCCGCCTCTCCAGCCGGGACGCCTAGGTCCGCCGTCGATAGGGCCTCATATACCTGATGGATGCGAGGGAATGCTACAGCTGTCAAAATGACCTCGTTGAGAACCGGGGCTTCACCCTGAGTTGTAATCAGCAGAGGTTTGACAGGGAGTTTGACCGTCTGCCGTTCAATTTCGGCAGCCCGTGCCTGCTTCTCCTGCTCGCTGATGCAGCCTTCCGGCTTGCTACAAGTCTTCGTCGAGTCTTTATCAGTACCAAAGGCACCGTTGATAGCCTCCGGACCGCTTCCGCCGCAGGCCGTTAACGCTAAAGCAAGCAAGGTTGCCTGGCATCCCAAAAAGCATCGCATGTATCGCCCTCCCGAGTGTGTCGTGACCTTCCAATTCTCGGTGACATCGGCGCTGAAATGAAGTAAAAGTTACTTACCATATGAATAAAAATTAACTAATGCTTATCTATCAATTCGACGACTACAAAGCCTATATCGTTGCAGCCGCCGAGGCCGCGGGTATCACGTTCGCCGCATTGGCCGCGGTCGCGAAGGTGCAACCGCCCTACATCAGCATGGTTCTCCGAAAGAATGCGCATTTGAGCGTCGGCCAAGTTTTTGCCGTCGGCAAGCATTTGCGGTTAGGCGATCAAGAGATCGAGTATTTGTTGCTGCTCGTACAAGCTGCGGCCGCCGACCGACCTGAAGCCAAAACTTGGTTTCTGGCAAAAATCACAAGGATTCAGCAGGAAAAGCTGAAGCTCAGCACGAAACTCGCCAAGGATACCCGCGTCACGGTCAGTGAGACGGACGCCGGTTACCTGCGCTACTACCTTAACATTCAGGCGCAGATCCTTCACATGCTCTGCCGCCAGCCGCGGCTTAGAGGCCGCACTGATCTCATGGCTGCCAGACTCGGCAGGACCGAGAAGGAGACCTTGACGCTCCTGGGCGACCTCGCCGAGCTCAGACTTGTGCAGCGCGAAGGCTCCGCCTGGACGTGCCTCAACACCTTCACTCATATCGAATCAGGATCGGTTCTGTCCGCCCAAAATCACGTCAATTGGCGTCTCGACGCGGTCAACCGGCGCTTCAATCCCAGCAGCGACGACTTTCGCTACACGGCGACGATCAGCGCCACGGCTAAGACCAAACTCGCTATGCTGCGGCACTTTCAAGATCTCGTCGTCGAGCAGCAGCAGCTAGTGCGGGAGGCGCCGGACGAAGAATTGTATCAGATTAACTTCGACATCTATGCGCTATAGCAACTCGGACCGACGAATCCTACTTTTCCTTAATGACAATCGCATAACCGATCGGCACGGGCGGAGGCACGGACTTGGCCTTAAATTCAGCGCCAAACCAAGCCCCTGTCGACGGACCACCATCGAGGTTGAGCGCTACGTGGCAGCCGAACCCGCCTTTGTCGATGGGCAAGGCCAAGAGTTCGGCCGTCTCTTTTAGAGTCGGCGCCTGGGTGTTGACGGGAGCAAGAAGGATGAAACTCAGCGGCCGATCCTTCGGATTTTTGGAGCTTCTGAGGCAGGCCACGGTGCGCGCAGCGCGTCGGCCGTCGTCCCGATGGATGCCGAGCGAGCCGTCGGGCTCGACGAGCAGGGGACTATTTTGGATGGCGAACGCCGGCTGAAACGGCAAATCCGCGAGCTTGCCGATAAACACCTGCTGCCCTAAGACGGCAAGTATGCCGCCGCGGGTGGAATGGGTGTTGGGCTTTCCGAGCTCGCGCGCGCCGTCTTTCACCCAACCGGCGGGGCGAAAGTCGCGCAGAAAATAGCCGCCGTTCAGCGCCGCCAGAGCGTCTTTTGGTACGAGCGTCTCTAACATGGCGCCGCCTGGCTTGTCGGCAATGCCAAGCTCCGTATGCTCCAAGTCCGGCGTCAGCTGCCAAAAGGACCAAGACGAGGGCGCCGGAGTCGTACCGGTACGGAGCTCAAGCGGAGCGGCAAACGCGGATCCCGTGAGGGTCACCAAAAGGAACGCCAAGTGCGGACGGGCAATGCTCATGCCGTCAGTTTACATCAATCGAGATCTTCTGAGGAATGCCGTCGCGCTTGATCTCGACTTCGAGATGATCGGCGCCCTTGAGCGAGCGGAGCAGGGCGATCGAGCCGGCGACGCTGTTGAGTTCGGAGCCGTTGATGGAGGTGATGACGTCGCCGTTGGCGACGCCAGCTTTGGCGTAAATGCTGCCGTCGTCGATCTGCGACATCTTGAAGCCGACGATGCCGCCGTTTTCCATGAAGGGTTCGGCGGTCGCTTGCATGAGGACGCGGGCCAGGTCTTCCTTCACCAGCTTGTCGCGGTAGATGCCGGTCATGACCACCTTGCCCTTGTTGCGCTCGAAGCCTTCCTCTTTAAACTGCTCGGAGGTGCCCGTCACGTTGTTCGAGGCGACGTCCTTTTTCGGAGCGAAGGTGCCGGCAAACTTGTCCTGATAGATGAGGTAACGTTTGGCGTCGCGGGAAATGACTTCGATGTATTCCGGGTGGACGGCCAACACCTTGTACTTGTCGAGGATGACGTGGTCCTTCTTCACGGCCTTGACGGTGCCGCTCGAGTCCTTGATCAGCGCCACGTTGTCGTCGCTGTTCTTTTGGACGATGGCGCCCATGATGGTGATGCCGACGTCGGTGCCGTCGCTCTTCGACGGTTCGTCGGCAACAGCTTGGCCCGCCAGCAGCAGAGCGAAGAGAAAAATGCGCGTCTGTTTGACCATCGGTCGACAGGCCTCGGAGGAAATAGCGGACGGGTTCCGGTACCGTAAGTCGTATCGGTCGGACGGGACCAAGATTTAGTCCCGGGGCGCGGTGGCCACGGCGGGATTTAGCTATCTCCTCGACATGGCGGGGAGAAGTTGCGATAATTGCCAGACGCCCTACGCTTTGGCATGCTTGTCGGGCACTTGTCTTCACCAAATCGAGTTCCCATGGTCGTCAAGCAAAAGCGCGTTCGCAAGATCCTCACCAACAAAATGCGGCAGCTCTACGACATCGTCGCCGACATCGACACGATTCTGACCGAGATGGAGACCGACTTTTACCGGGTCTGCATTTTCGGGTCGGCGCGCATCGGCTCGGAGAGCAAGATCTACCACCAGGTCGAAGACCTCGCGGAAGCCTTGGCCAAGAACGGCATCGACATCGTCACCGGCGGCGGTCCTGGCCTTATGGAAGCCGCCAACAAAGGAGCCAAGAAGGCGACCCAAGGCGGCCGGTCGATGGGCCTCACCATCGAGCTGCCGTTCGAGAGCGACGCCAACAGCCACCTCGACGTCAAGAGCCAGCACCGGCGGTTCTCGAGCCGTCTCGACGAATTCATGCGGCTGTCGCACGCCGTCGTCGTAGTTCCCGGCGGCATCGGCACACTCCTAGAGCTCTTCTACACGTGGCAATTGATGCAGGTGACGCACATCAAACCGCGCCCGTTCATGCTGCTGGCGGTCGACGACACCTGGACAACGTTCATGGACTGGTTGTCGGCCCATCCATTAAAGCAGCAGCTGATGTCGCAAAGCGACATGGACGCCGTCAAAGTCGTGCGCTCCGTGGAAGAAGTGGTCGCGGCGCTCGAGCCCGATATCCTGCGCTTCCGCCGAGACAACAAATCGACCCGGATTCCTGGGCAATAGTTGCCCTCTTAAGGCTTAGGCCGGTCCGGTCGATAGATCTCCCATAGATGCCTTCTGCGCATTAAGGGAGATTCGCCATGACCATGACTCGCACCATCCTCCGGCCCCTCGATTCGCGCGTGCGCGCCAAGCGCATTGGCCTCTTGACGAACGTCGTGGTGGAGTCCCGGACGCTCGGCGCCCCAATGGTCTACAACCTCGACACGGAAAATTTGTCGCGCACCGGGATTTTGCTCCACGCCGGCAAGAACAAAAAAGTGCCGTACCGCGTCAACACCATCTTGGAGTTGACCGTCGACCCGCGCGGCTCGGTCTTCGAGCGCCCGGTGTCTTGCCTCGGCAAGATCGTGCGCGTCGGTCAAGACGAGGCCAGCCGGCCGCTCTACGGCGTTCACATCGTCCAAATGGACGTGAAAGACGTTGCCGCGTGGGAAGCGACCGTCGCGATCCTCGAAGCCCAAGACCAAGTCGCCGAGCTGCCGGCAGCCGGCTGAAGCCTCGGCTCAACCACCTTCGAGACTCTTGAGGATGTCGTCGATCGACTGGCCGCCGCCGAGCAAGGCCACCAGTTGCGAGATCATTTCGTCGCCGCCGCCACCCTTCAGGGCTTCGGTGATTTTGCCGAGGTCGAAGCCTTCGAGATACTGTCCTACCAACTCCTCCGGTAAGGCCGACAGAATGTCGTTCGCCGCGGTTAGGATCGTCGTGTCTTGGAGTTTGCCGGATTTACGCGCCGCCTGGAGCGCCGTGACGGCGCTCTTGAAAGCCTTTTTCATGTCTTCAAACTTGGTCGCGTCTATCGTCGGGTCGGCCTTCTTGACGAGGTCAGACAGCTCCTCGATGTAGGGGTCGACGTTGCCGTCGGTGAAGATCTCTTTCTTGTACTTGTCGAAGGTGTCGAGTGCGCCGAAGAGGAGGTCTTTAATCTCGGGCTTATCCTTGAGCTTGCCGGCCAAGAGGGCTTTGGCTCCGAAGATCAGGATCGGAATCTTGGAGTAAATCTTCTCTTCCTTCGACATCTCGCCGAAGTCATAAACGAAGTCGGCCGCGCCGGTCACCGCGCAGCTCATTTGGTCGAAGTCGTGCTTGCAGGCCGTGGCCGGGCTGAA
>JAYWBY010000027.1:0-7371 GCA_043781115.1 Pseudomonadota bacterium | reverse complement strand
TTGAGCGGCGCGACCTTTAGCCGCTCGGCGAGGGCCTTCTTGGCGTCGCCGATGACCGCGGGGTCTGCTTCGCGAAAGCCGTAAATCGACTGCTTGGCGTCGCCGACGAGGAAGACCGTCGGCGGCGGACCATTAGCCGCTTCGACGCCTTGGCCGGCGAGCATTTGCGACGAGACTTCCTGGAAGATCGACCACTGCAGGCGGCTGGTGTCCTGAAATTCATCGAGCAAAAGGTGACGGACGGTGTGCGACAAAAGAAAGCGGACGCCGGCGCCGTGCTCGCCATGAAAGATCCGGTAGGCGCCCTTTACCAAGTCGCGAAATTCGACCAGACCCGAACCGAGCTTCAGCTGGTCGCGGAGCGCCCTGTAGAAACGATAGAGCTGGTAGTTTGTGGCGCCCAAGCGGTTCAGCCTTACGAGTTTCCGCCGGTCGTTGAAGGCCCCGAGGAGCGCCTCGATCACGGCGATCTCACTAGCCGCCGCCTCGCGCTTCTTGCCTTTGATCATGTTGCCGGAGACCGTCCACGCGGCCGTCAGCAAGTTGCTGGCCACCAGGCCGTCCAAGTCGCTCGCAGCAATGGCGTCGAGGCACCGGCCGCGGCGGCTTTCGTCGCTGAGCAACGCGGCTACGGCAAGCAGGGGGTCTCGCAAGAGGTCGATGACCTCGCCTTTGGTTTCGGGTCCGCCGTAACCACCTAGCGGGTGCGCGAGCAGGGCCTCTCCCGTCGGCTGCACTTGCTCGGCGTACCAAAGAAACGTTTCCTGACGGTCGAGCGCTTTCAGCCGATCCTCGACGCTGAGTACGGCACCGTCCGGAATGCTTTCCAGAAGCTCGACGAGGCCCGCGTCGCCCGCTGCGAGGCCGCGGCTGAGGAGTTGGCAGGTGGCGGCAAAGGCCCGTTGGTCCAAACTCCGGCCCTCGTGGGCGTCGACAAGCGAGAACGGCGCGGGAAATTCCGTTTCGCCTTGGGCTTCGAAGGGAAATTTGCTCACCCAGTCGAGGAAGAGGCTATCGATGGTGGAGATCTTGAGTTGCTGCGACGAGCCGAGGACGAGGCGGGCGACTTCGGCGGCGGGGCGTGGCGGAGGCAGCGGGTAGGGGCTCCGGCACTCGGTGCGAAATGCCGCGAGCTCTGCGTCGAAGGCGGCCTGGGCCTCCGTGTCGACTTTTAGCCGGGCGGCTTCCTGAAGGATTCGGGCCCGCATTTCACCGGCGGCCTTTTTCGTGAAAGTGACCGTCAGGGCTTGGCTCGGTTCGGCGCCCGCGCCTATCAAGAACAGAAAACGGCGGCTGAGTTGATAGGTCTTGCCGCTGCCGGCCGAGGCGGCCACGAGGTAGCTCACATAAGGGTTTTGGGGGTTGAGCTTGGTCACGCCGAAACCTCCGGCGCGCGGCGGGCCGCCAGAAGCGGCGCGATCTCGGGGTCGTCCTTCCGGCAAATTCCGCTAAAGCGACAGAAGCCGCATTGGTTCGAATCCGGTTCGAACTCGCCGCTGGCGTCATAAGCTTCTTGCCGCTTTAGCCACCGCTCGTTCAGGCCGTCGGTCGCGGCTTCGAGCAGGTCCTTGTCTCGGCTGCCAACGAGGCCCAGGCTTTTGGCTTGGTCGAGCGCGTCGCTGCCGGCCAAGACCCCCTGCCACGTCCCTTTCAGAATGCTCCAGTAACCGACGACGGCCAGGCGAAGAGGCAGGCCGTGCTTCGCTTCGAGAGCTTGGGCGTAGACCAAAAGCTGCGGCGAAAGTCCCGCCTTCACCGAAGCTTTGTCGGGTGAGCCGGAGCGTTTGTAGTCGGTAATGAGGTGCAGGCCCCCAAGCTGGTCGACGCTGTCGATCGAGCCGCGCAGCGGGATGGCGCGGGCGCCGATGGCGACGGTCGCTGGCTCGTGCTTGTGGTCGAGCGCAAATTCGCGGAAACCGAGCCGCATCAGCGCCAAAGTCTCTGGGCGATAGATCCGGGTCAAGTGAGCCACGAAGGCCGGCCACGAGTGGAACTTCAGATGCAGGTCGAGCGGCGATCCTTCGAAGCCTGGCGGCGCAAGGACCCCGGTCAAGCGCTCTAGGCGGAGCTGGGCATACAGGGGGAAAGCCTCCCAGCCGACCGTCACGTCGACCGGACCGTCGACGACTCGCCCGGAGACTTCGCCGGTGAAGAAGGCCTCGAGGACGTCATGCAGCCAATCGCCCTCCTGCTTGACCTCGTCCTGGCCTGGTAAATCGACCTCTCGTACGCCGAGGCGGCCGAGCAAGAAGCGGTAGGGGCAGCGGACGAGGTCTTCGAGGGCGCTGGCCGACATGGTGCGCACCAGCTCCTCGCGGTCGCCCGCGTAGGCGCCGTGGCGGCCGAGACGAGCGGTTGGCCCAAACCCCATTCGCTCCGTTTTCGAACCCTGGACGGCCAAAAGAGCCAGCAGGGCGGGGAGGGCCTGGACGGCCTGTTCCTCGAGGTTCTCCTGCTCGACGAGCGCCGATTCGATGAAGCGCGAACGCACGGACTTCTCGCCGCCGCGAGTCGTCGGATAGAGGAGAAGCAGCTCGGGCAAGCGGGCGCTCAAGAGGTGAAACGTCGTATCCTCGATGGCCTCGAGCAGCCGCCATCCGGGCAGGCCGATGCGGCTCCGGAGGTAGTTGTCGATCAAATGATCCTTCGGCAGAGCGCGCGGAAAATCGCCTTCCACCGAGCCGAGGACGATGACGCGGGCGAACGGCACGTAGCGGGCTTCGGAGACGCTCAAAACTTGCAATCCGGCGAGGGGGTCGCCGACGCTGCGAACGTCGAGCTTCAGGACTTGGTCGCTAAGAAGCGAGTAGAACTCGGCGGGGCGTAGGTCGCCGCTGTGGCGGGAGGCGATGGCCGCGAGGTCGGTCAAGAAACTTTCGAGCCCTCGGACCGTCGACAGCAAAATGCCAGGGTCGTCTTCGGGCAGCACTTCCGCGGCATGCGGCAAAACCACCGCGCGGCAAAGAGCGCCGAAGTCTTGGCCCCAAACGGAGAGGGACTTGGCCGTCTTGGCTGGCGCGGCGAGGAACGGTTCTAGAACGTTTTTCAGGGACGCCAGATAGGCGGCGACCGCCGGAGACAGGCCGCGGGAGCCGGCCATCCAGCCGAGGCCCCGCTCGACTTCGATGCCGCAGAGTTCGAGGCTCAGCCTTTCGCGCCAGGAGTCGCGCAAGGGCACGCCGCCTTCGGCGTTGATTTGGGCGTTCCACCAAGCCAACGTCAAGGGATGGGCCGCGAGTGCCAAGACCTCGGTAGCTCCTTCGCCACTTTGTAGCAGCGCGAGGAAGGCCTCGAGCCAGCTGCCGACGGCCGTGTCGGCGAGCGGCGTCGCCAGCGCGACGTTGGCGTTGAGGTCGAAGCCTTTCAGCAAGGCCCTGAGCGGCTTCCCGTAGGCGGCGTCGTTGGTGACGAGCAGCGCCACGGCCGACGGCGGCAGGCCACAGTCAAAGGCCTCGCGGCAAAGCGTCAGAGCGTGCGCCACTTCCTCCAGGACGCTGGCAGCGCGGTGGATTTCAAGGCGGGCGCCGTATTGATGAAGGGTCGCTTGGCGTAAGGTCGGCGCGACTTTGGCCGCGGCGACCATCAAGGCCAATGGGTTTTGTTCACTGGCAAGCGCCGGCGGTTGGCTCAGCCAAACGTGCGTCGAGGGACCTTTTGCGAGCGCCTCTAGCAGGGGCCAGTGCATGCCGGCCAAGCTCGAGAAGCCGACGACGTAGAGCGGGGGCGAAACTTCGCCGGTGGCGCGTTCCGACAGCTTCGTCGCTAGGCCGAGGCTTCTCCGCGCCAGGCGCGCCGTCGCTGACTCGGCGCCGATCTCGCGCGCCGCCTCGGTCCAGCGGCCATGGAGGTCTTCGAGTTCGAGCGTGCGGTCGCGCAGCGTATCCATGCCGCCGTCGCTCAAGTAGACGTTGGTTTCGATGACGCGAGCTAAGGCTGTAAAGGCTTGGCCGACGAGCGACCACTCCACCAGCTCGGCGAAGAACTGGCGGATTTCGTGTTCGAAGCCCAAGCGCAAGTGGCGGTAGGACTGCTCCTTCAGCAAGGCGGCTAAGAGCAGCTCTTCCGCTAGCGGCGAGAGAGGCGTCAAGGAGTCGTCGGCTGCGGCAGGAGCCCAAGCCTCGACGAACTCGTCGAAGGTCAGCAGGCGCGGTGGCACGAGCGCGCCGCGGCTCTTGGCGAGGAGCGCCAGCAGCCAGGTGTGCAACCTCTTCGTCGGCAAGACGACCGTGGTCTGCCGGAGCGACTCGTCGTCCAGGAGGAGGAGTTCGTCCGCTAGCTCGGTGATCAGGCACGCCGTCGCGGGCCAAAGGCTGAGGCCTGCCGTCATTCCGCCTCCGTGAAAGTGGTCGAGAGCTCATCCAGCCATTCGACGAGGCGGCGCAAAACGTCTTCGGAGACGGCCGTCGTGCCGGCCTTGTTGAACAAGTGCCCGAGGCCTGGAAAATACGTGCTGGCGGCGTGGGGACGCCCGGCCAACGCCGCCTGTAAGGCGACGAAGTCTTCTTTCGTGACGTTTTCGTCTTGGTCCCCTTGGAGGAGCAGCGCAGGTATGCGGGTCTTGGCGGCGGTGGCCTTGGCCTCGTCGGTGAGCTTCAGGCTGTCGCCCCAAAAGCGGGAGTAGGCGCCGAAATAGAATTCCGTGGGCTGGCTCTTGCCGGTGCGCACGCGCTTGAAGAAGGCGTCGCCTTGCTCCATCAACTTCTGCAACTTTTGCTGCTGGGTGACGGGGACGCCCGGTTTCTTTTGGATGCCGGCGAGCTGGCGCCGAAGCGTCACGTCGAGCGGGTAGCGGCCTAAGCCCGCCATCAGGATCAGCCCCCGCGGGGCCGGGTCGAGCATGTGGCGGACGGTCATCTCGTTGGCGTAAGTCACGCCCTCGCTGTGGCCGAGCAGCACCAGCGGCAGTTTGGCGAGGCCAGGAACCCGGTGGCGCACGGAGTCCTGGACCTTGACGACGTCCATCAGGAAATCGTCGGCGCGCAGCGTTTCCTTGAGCTTGGCGGCGCACACCGGAATGGAGGCGCGCTTGTCGAAGCGAATGCTGGCGTATCCATGCTCCGCCAAGTAAACGCCGATGTCGCGGTAGGGATGGAAGCCGCCCGGAATCGTGCCGTCGCGGTCGATCGGACCGGACCCGTGGATCAGCACGACCAGCGCGCGCGGCGCATGGCCGAGTGGCTTCATCACGGTGGTGCCGAGTTCGCAGTAGCCGATCGGGTCCTCGAGGACGCTGTTGACCCGGATGTCGACTGTTTCAATCGTCGTGCTGGAGGTGGTGGCGGCAACTGTCGTCGGCGGTTCTTGCGCGGCGGGCGTGCAGGCCGAAGCAAAAAGGCTCGAAACGACAAGGAGCGACAGGACCTTCAACGTTCAACTCCGGCTCAGGGCTCATCTCAGGGTCGTTGGGAAATGCTCGCGGAACTATAGCCGAGTCGCTCCGATTTATGCCTCCCCGAGTTTCTGCCACGGCCCAAATGATTTGGTAAAAACCAAATAAATCCAATAATATACAGCAAAAACTAAAGTTTTTGGACGATTCTGCCGATAAGAGCCCCGACCGGAAATTATTAGTGGCGGATTCTCCTCGCTGTTCTCGACTCGGAGCTGACTATGACGGTGCGCATTCTCGTTACATACGGATTGGTGCTGACCTCGGTTTGGGCCGCGAGCCTTTCTGGCTGCGCCGAAAGCAAGTTCAAAGGTACCTCCGGCGCCGTTCATCCGACGCTTACCAAAGACTTCACCCAAGCTTCCTATCCCCAGGCGCAAACCAGCGCGGCCCAGGGCTTCAGCGGCGACCCCCAGACCGAGAAGTTCGAGCAAGGCGAGTGGGGCGCGCTCGACCTCCTGATCGTGATCGACAACTCGAACTCGATGAAGGAAGAGCAGGCGAATCTGGCGACGAAGCTCGAGCCGCTGCTTTCGAAAGTTTCCAACGCCGATTGGCAAGTGGCCGTGGTCACGACCGACGTCGCGGACAACTGCCAACGGGCTTTGATTAAAAAGAGCGATGCCGACGCCGCGGCCAAATTCGCAGGCGCCATCAACGCCGGCATCCTGGGCTCGCCGAAGGAGCGCTCGGTCTTGCGCGCCGTCGACGGCCTGAAATGCGCGACGACCCTGCTCGGCCCGACCTGGGTGCGCGCCAACTCGACTCTGGTAACCCTCATCGTCTCCGACGAAGACAACTGCAGCGACGGCAAAGACTGTAGCGGCAAGGAGTCCGACGGTAGCCTGCTCGTCGATTATCTCAGCTCGATTCGTAAAATCGGCGAGGACGCCAAAGTCTACGGCATCATCTGGCAGCCGGGCACCGTCTGCTCGACTGGTTTCCATGAAGCCACGATCCTCGACTCCGTCGTCAAACAAACGGGCGGCAAGTCGGGCTCGATCTGCGACGCCGATTATTCGACCACCCTGACGGCGATCTCGGAAGACGTCCGCCAAATCCTGAAGTACGAATTCGACCTCGGCCACGAGCCGGACCAAGGCACGCTCAAAATCACCGTCGACGGCAAGGCCTGGGACAAGTATTTGCTCGACGCCAGTAAGGTCAAATTCACCGAAGCGCCGCCTTTCGGCTCGAAAGTGGAAGTCGGCTATGGCTTCGGCAAAGCCGGCGACCTCCGCAGCGACTTCCCTCTCGACAAACAGCCGGTCGACGGCTCGTTCGCGGTCACAGTCGACGGCAAGCCGGTCGATGCCTCGACTTACAACTGGGACAAGGCGACGAAACGCCTGAAATTCACCGCGGCGCCGCCGGAAAAGTCGGCCATCGTCGTGGAGTACAAGGAGCAGACGACGCTTCCCAACGTCTTCGACCTAGGCCTCGGCATCGAGCCGAGCACCATCGAAGTCACCGTCGACGGCATCGACTCGGAAGGCGCGAGCTACGACCCGGCGACGGGCAAGCTGACGATCACGCCGACGCCCGCGGAAGGCGTCCAGATTCACGTCAGCTACCAAGAGCATCTGAATTGATTGTCTAGGCCGGCTCTTTCTTCTTGAACAAGGTCTCTTCCAGATCCTCGTCGAGCAGACTCGCCAGGTCGGTGTTGAAATCGACCATACCCGCGTCGAGCGTCTGATGCACGAGGTCCTTGGCGTCGTCCTTTTTCAGGGACGCGGGCGCGTTGGTGGCGCTCATCAATTCGATTTGAGCTTCGACCCGTTTGAAATGCGGATCGAGCTTCTGGGCTTGGGTGAAAGCTTGCAGCGCTTTGTCTCGCTTTCCCCAGCGCCGGTAGCCGATGCCCATGTTGAAAAAAAGGCGCGACTGCAGGCGAGCGTCTTTGCCTAGCGCTTTCAGACCCGATTGGTAAAGGTTCATTCCCGACTGATGGCGGCCCTGGCGCATGTTGAGTACCGCGC
>JAYWBY010000026.1:0-7397 GCA_043781115.1 Pseudomonadota bacterium | reverse complement strand
AACACCGGCCGGATTACGGTCCGTCACCAAGCCGGCGCCCAGCGCGTCAAGTACCGGGTCATCGACTGGAAACGCAATAAGCACGACGTCCCCGCGGTCGTCGAATCCGTTCAGTACGACCCGAACCGTACGGCTTTCATCGCCTTGGTCCTCTACAAGGACGGCGAGCGCCGCTACATCTTGGCTCCGGACAAGCTGAAGAAGGGCATGGAGATCGTCTCCTCCGAGCGCGCTGACGTCAAAGTCGGCAACGCGATGCCCCTGAAGGCGATTCCTTACGGTACCGATATCCACAACATCGAAATGAAGCCGGGTCGCGGCGCCCAGATGGTCCGCTCGGCCGGTACCTTCTGCCAGCTCGTCGGCCGGACCGATGGCTGGGCCCAGATCAAGCTTCCGAGCGGCGAGATGCGCCGTGTTCCTGAAGAGTGCATGGCGACCGTCGGCGTCGTCAGCAACGGCGACCACGCCAACGTCAGCATCGGCAAAGCCGGTCGCGCGCGCCACATGGGTATCCGTCCGACGGTCCGCGGTGTCGCGATGAACCCGGTCGATCACCCGCATGGTGGTGGCGAAGGCAAGACTTCGGGCGGCCGGCATCCGGTCACCCCTTGGGCTCAGCCAACCAAAGGTTACAAGACGCGCAAGAACAAGCGCACGGACAAGAATATCATTCGTCGGCGTAGCAAGAAAACCGGCGGCTGAGGCCAGCTAAGTGAATCTATTGGAGGTTATCCTTCGTGGCGCGTTCAATTAAAAAAGGTCCTTTCCTCGACCAGTACCTCGTCAAGAAGGCGGAACAGGCTCGTCAGGACAAGAAACCGATCAAGACTTGGTCCCGTCGTTCGACGATCACGCCAGACTTCGTCGGCTTGACCTTCGCGGTCCATAATGGCAAGAAATTCATCCCCGTGTACGTCACAGAAAACATGGTCGGCCACAAGCTCGGCGAGTTCTCGCCGACCCGGACGTTCATGGGCCACTCGGGCGATCGTAAGTTGAAGAAAGCTGGCGCTCCTGGCGCGGTACCGGCCGCTGGCGCAGCACCTGCTGCCGCCGCCGCCCCGGCCGCACCGGCTGCGAAGGAGTAAGGGACCATGGCAGAAGCATCAAAAGCAGTTTTGAATAACATCCGGATCGCCCCGCGGAAAGTCCGCTTGGTCGTCAACCTGGTCAAGGGCAAGCCCGTTCAGTACGCGCTCGATCTCTTGAAGTTGACCAACAAGCGCGCCGCCCCGGTCATCTACAAGCTGATTCAATCGGCTGTTGCGAACGCCACCGACAAGTCGACCGTCGACGTCGACCGATTGATCATTAGCGAGGGTTTCGTCAACGGCGGGACATCGCTGAAGCGCTGGCTTCCCCGCGCTCAAGGCCGCGCCACGGGCATCCAGAAGCGCACCTCGCACATCACCATTAAGCTGAAAGAGATTTGAGCGATGGGACAGAAAGTCAACCCGATTGGTTTCCGTCTAGGCACGACTCGCACTTGGTCGTCGCGTTGGTTCGCGTCTAAGCGCGACTACCCGAAGAACTTGATGGAAGACGTCCGGATCCGCGCCTACGTCGCGAAGAAGTTCGACTCCGCCGGTGTGTCCCGCGTCGAAATCGAACGCGCCGCCAAGAACCTCACGGTCAACATCTACTCGAGCCGTCCCGGTATCATTATCGGCAAGAAGGGCTCGGGCGCCGAGACCCTGAAAGACGATCTCAAGAAGATCTGCAAGATCACCTCCGGCGAACCAGTCCTCAACGTCTTCGAAATCAAGAAGCCGGACCTGGAAGCCAAATTGATCGGCGACAGCATCAAGCAACAGCTCGAGCGCCGGGTGTCCTTCCGTCGCGCGATGAAGAAAGCCATCAGCTCCTCGATCAAAGCCGGAGCTAAAGGCATCAAGATTCAGTGTGCCGGCCGTCTCGGCGGCGCCGACATGTCGCGCACCGAGCGCTACATGGAGGGCCGTGTGCCCCTGCACACCCTTCGCGCGGACATCGACTATGCGACCTCGGAAGCGTTGACGACCTACGGACTCATCGGCATCAAGGTCTGGATTTTCCGCGGCGAGGTTTTTGATACCGGTACCGTTACTGCGCAGTAAGGCATCCGCCAGTTCAGCTGGTGTGATTTAAGGAGAGTTGTTCGATGTTGTCTCCCAAAAAAATGAAACACCGCAAGTCGATGCGGGGCAAAATCAAGGGCCGCGCTTCCAAGGGCGCTGCCTTGGGCTTCGGTGACTTCGGCTTGATGGCCTTGGAAAACGCACGCGTCACGTCTCGCCAGATCGAGGCGGCGCGGGTTGCCATGACTCGCCACATTAAGCGCGGTGGTCAAGTTTGGATCAAAATCTTCCCCCATTTCCCCGTCTCGAAGAAGCCGGCCGAAGTGCGGATGGGTGGCGGTAAGGGTTCGGTCGATCATTACGAAGCCCGCGTGCGCGCCGGCCGGATCATTTATGAAATGTCGGGCGTCGACAAGGCCACGGCCACGGAAGCGCTGACGCTTGCCGCTTCGAAACTCTCTCTGAGAACCAAATTGATTGTCCGCGGATTGGATCCCTGGGCTTAAACGGAAATAGGGCGAACATGGCACTGCACAAACTGAAAATGGAAGAGATCCGCGGCTTCGACCAGGCCAAGGCTAGAGAGACCGAAGCCGAAGTGCGTCGGGAGCTGGTCAACATCCGCATGGACATCTACACCGCGAAGAACTCGCACACGTCGACGATCCGCGGCTTGAGAAAGACCCTGGCTCGCCTGATGACGATCCGCACCGCAAGCATGAAGACGGCAGCGGCCGCCAAGAAGGCGTCCAAGGCGCCCGTGACGGCAGCCCCTAAAGCCGAAAAAGCGAAAATCGCGAAGCCGGCCAAAGCGGCCGAGCCGAAGGCGAAGAAGGCCGAAAAGGCCCCCAAGACGACCGCAGTGAAAGCAAAAACGTCCACCAAGAAAAAGTGATAGGTAGGCGACCGTGAGCGAAGTCAAAGAAAAGAAGTCGAAACCCGTGCGAGTGGTAGTCACCAGCGACAAAATGATGAAGTCGCGCGTTGGGACCATCGAACACACCGTCAAGCATGCGCGTTACGGCAAGTATTTCCGCCGTCGCACCAAGCTGATGTTCCATGACGAGCAGAACGTGTCTCGCATGGGAGACGAAGTGTTGATCAGCCAGACCCGGCCGCTCAGCGCCCGCAAGAAGTTCACGTTGCTCCAAGTCGTCCGCAAAGCGGCCGAATAAGAAGGACTGGTAGACTATGATCCAGATGGAAACAGTACTGCAAGCCGCGGACAATTCAGGCGCCAAGCGCGTGAAGTGCTTCAAGGTCATCGGCGGCAGCAAGAAACGCTACGCTCGGGTCGGCGACATCATCGTCGTCTCGATCAAAGAAGCGATGCCGAACAGCAAAGTGCAAAAAGGCACCGTGCACAAGGCCGTGGTCGTCCGCACCGCGAAAGAGATCCAGCGCGAAGACGGTTCGACGATCAAATTCGACGAGAACGCGTGCGTCTTGATTAAGGGCAAAGAAAACGAACCTGTTGGTACCCGCATCTTCGGCCCCGTGGCCCGCGAAGTCAGGACCAAAGGTTTCGGCCGGATCGCCTCCTTGGCGCCGGAAGTAATCTAAGAAGAGCAACGTGAGGAAACGCACTTGAAATACCAACCGACTCTGAAAAAAACGTACGGCGGAGCGATCCCCAGTCTGAAGCAAGAGCTCAGCATCACCAACTCGATGCGCGTGCCCATGCTGAAGAAGATCGTGGTCAACATCGGCCAAGGCGACGCCACCCAGAACATCAAGTCTCTGGAAGGCGCCGTGAGCGACCTTACGGCCATCACCGGCCAGAAGCCGATCACGACGAAAGCCAAGAAGAGCATCGCGACGTTCAAGCTGCGTCAAGGCATGCCGATCGGCGCCTGCGTGACGCTGCGCGGCGAACGCATGTACGAGTTCTTGGACCGCTTCATCAACATCGCGATTCCTCGCGTGCGTGACTTCCGCGGCTTCTCGCCGAAGGCCTTCGACGGTCGCGGCAACTACTCGGTCGGCATCAAAGAGCAGATCATTTTCCCCGAAATCGATTACGACAAGGTCGACCGGATTCGCGGCTTAGGGATCACCTTCGTGACCAACGCCAAGAACGACGTCGAATGCAAAGCCCTTTTGGACAAGTTCAATTTTCCGTTCAGAAAGAACTGAACGGTTTTACTGGAGTTAGATGAATGGCAACTAAAGCCATAATCGAGAAGTGCAACAAGATCAGCCGCAAGATCACCATGCGGCGTGAGGCGTTGCTCCAAGAGTGCAAAGAGAAGAAACTGAAATGGCGCGACGTGTCGAGCCGGCTCAAATTCTCCTCCCGCGCTTACACCCGCTGCAACCATTGCGGCAGACCGAAAGCGGTCTACAAGAAGTTCGGCATTTGCCGGATCTGCTTCAGAAACATGGCTCTAAAAGGCCTGTTGCCGGGCGTCACCAAGTCTTCTTGGTAGGCTTCGGACCGACAGGGTCTTAGAGATTACAAGGTACGCTTAACTAGTTTTTGTTAACCGGAGTTTCCGTTCGATGAACATCACCGATCCGATCGCCGACCTCCTCACCCGAATCCGTAACGCGCAGCGTGCCGGCCTCGAAGTGGTGAACGTGCCGGCCTCCAAAATGAAAATCGGCATCACGCACTTGCTGAAAGAAGAAGGCTACATCCGCGCGTATAAATGCGTGCGCGATGACAAGCAGGGCATCCTCAAGATCGCCCTCAAGTACTCGGACGAAGGCGCCGGAGTCATCCAAGGCGTCGACCGCAAGAGCCGCCCGGGCCGTCGTTTCTACGTGGCTGCCGATCGCATTCCTTTCGTCAAGAACGGCTTCGGCTTTGGGATCCTCTCGACCTCCAAAGGCTTGCTGACCGACCGCCAAGCGCGCAAAGACAAAATCGGCGGCGAATACATCTGTTCAGTTTACTAAGAATACGGGGCGATTCATCATGTCACGGATCGGAAAGAAGCCAATCGAGTTGCCTAAAGGCGTGACGGTCAACGTCAACGGCCGCACGGTCAACGTCAAGGGCCCGAAGGGCACTTTGAACCACCAATTGCACGCGGACATCGACGTCAAAGTCGAAGGCCAAACGCTGTTGGTCAGCCCGAAAGCAGCGGACTACGAGATGCGCCGTTTCCACGGCCTGACTCGCACGCTGGTTTCCAACATGGTCGTCGGCGTCACCACCGGTTTCAGCAAACGTCTGAAGCTCGTCGGCGTCGGTTACCGTGCTGCTCCCGCCGGCAAAGGTCTGACCTTGAGCCTCGGCTACAGCCATCCCATTCAATACGATCCGCCGGCCGGGATCGAACTCAAAGTCGAAGCCCAGACGACCATCGTCGTCGGCGGGGCCGACAAAGAGCTCGTCGGCCAAGTTTCGGCGAAGATTCGCGGCTTCCGTCCGCCGGAGCCGTACCACGGCAAAGGCGTGCGCTACGAAGACGAAAACATCGTCACCAAGGTCGGCAAAGCTGCCGGCAAGAAATAACGGTAACGGATAACCAGCTAGGTAGAATCCCATGGCTAAGACATCGGCAAAAACTGTACTCCGCACGCGTCGCAAGATGCGCGCCAGGAAAAAAATCTCCGGCACCGACGAGCGTCCGCGGCTTTCCGTCTTTCGCTCGGACCGGCACGTGTACGCGCAAGTGATCGACGACGGCAAGGGCATCACCTTGGCTTCGGTCAGCTCGTTCGAAAAGGGTGCGCACCAGCGCGCCAACAAGGACGTCTGCACGGCCCTAGGCAAGAAATTGGCCGAGCGCTGCATCGCCAAGAACATCGGCGCCGTGGTCTTCGACAAGAATGGTTTCACCTATCACGGTCGGGTCAAAGCATTGGCTGATGGCGCGCGTGAAGGCGGACTGAAGTTCTAATTTAGTGAGGGTTTAAAGTGGCAAGGGACCAAAGAGATCAAAAAGAAGGCGACGGACTGCAAGATCGCGTCGTCCATATCGCTCGCGTTGCCAAGGTCGTCAAGGGCGGCCGTCGCTTCAGCTTCAGCGCGCTCGTCGTCGTCGGTGACGGCAAAGAACGCGTCGGCTTCGGCCTAGGCAAAGCCGGCGAAGTGCCGGACGCGATTCGCAAGGCGTCCGACCAAGCCAAGAAAAGCATGGTCAAGATCTCGAGCGTCGACGGTACGATCCCCTATGACGTCGTCGGTAAGTACGGTGCCTGCACCGTTTTGATGAACCCGGCACAAAAGGGTAAAGGGATCATCGCCGGTGGCGCCGTCCGCGTCATCACCGAGATGGCCGGCATCCGCGACATCGTCTGTAAGGTCCACGGCACGAAGAACGCGGGTAGCGTCGTTCGCGCCACGATCAACGGCCTGCTCCAGCTGAAAACCATCGAGGACTACGCCGCCGCCAAAGGCGTCGACCCCGCGACGGCCCAGCAAAAACGCAGCGATGCGAATGACAAGAAAAAAGCCAAGGTAGCCAAGAAGTAAGGATTAGCAGATGTCTCAAATCATCGTAACGCTGAAGCGCAGCACAATCAGCGAACCGGAAAAGATCCGTTTGGTCGTCCACGCGCTGGGACTGCGCCGCATCGGCAACGTCAAAATCCACAAAGACAACAACTGCATCCGGGGCATGGTCAACAAAGTTAAGCACCTGATCAGCTACGAGCTGAAAGGTTGAGGTGACAGAGATGGCAGACAAGACTCAAAAAGCAGCACCCAAGACGTCCAAAGAGCCGAAGGCCGCTAAAGCGCCGAAAGCTTCGAAGGCGCCCGCCAAAACCGCTACGTCGGGTTTGACGACTCTAGCCAACCTCAGCCCGGCGCCCGGTTCGCACAGAACCCGTAAGCGTCTCGGTCGTGGTATCGGCTCGGGCCTCGGCAAGACCGCCGGCAAAGGCCACAAAGGCCAACGTGCCCGGAAAAGCGGCAACGTCCGCCCCGGTTTCGAGGGCGGCCAGATGAAGCTCTATATGCGTTTGCCGAAACGCGGCTTCACCAACTTGTTCCGCGTTGAGTACAACGTCGTCAACTTGGACAACCTCGAGGCTTTCGCCGCGGGTGCCAAGATTGATGAGAAGAGCCTCGACCAAGCGGGCCTCATTCGGCATAACGACCGTCCGATCAAATTGCTCGGCCGGGGTGCACTTACCAAAAAGCTAGACATTACTGTTCACAGGGCCAGCGCCTCGGCCAAAGCAGCTGTTGAAAAAGCCGGTGGAACCCTTAGGATTATCGAGCTACCGCGGTAATTGATACTGGGGTTCCAAGCTGAGGAGAGTGGGCGTGGGTCAACGGATCGCAAAATTGCCTGAGGGCACATTAAACCATCTGCAGAAGAAGATTCTCTTCACACTTGGCTTCTTGGCTTTGTATCGAATTGGCGTTCACATACCGAT
>JAYWBY010000025.1:0-7405 GCA_043781115.1 Pseudomonadota bacterium | reverse complement strand
CGCTGTCGGCGGCGTCGGGGTTCGCCGACTTGACAGCAGCGTCGCTGAAGTCCTTGGCCTGCGTCGGAGCGACGGGGTTTAGGCGGTTTTGTAATGTGCCGGCGTCCATGTCTTCCTCAATATTTCATCATGCCCGAACGGCGATCCGTCCAGGGCCAGCGGCGTGGCCGGCCAGCATTTGCGAGGCGAGGGCCGGCATGGTCGGCCGGCGAATCGCCGTGAGATTGTCGAGATTCAGCATATCCATGCTGCGGCGGGCGTCAGCGCCCCGGTCGCCGTTAAACTGACCTTGGTTCTGTTGGAAGCCGCCTTGACCGGCGAAGGCGTTGAAGCTCGTCGATTGGCGGCCGCCGACGCCGACGTCAACCTGGCCGAGCTGGACGTTCTGCACCGAGAGGGCGTCCCGAAGCTTCCCGAGTTCCGACATCATCGCGTCGCGCACGCGATCAGAACCGGTCAGAATTTTCAAATCGACTTTGTCGTCGTTCATCTTGATCGCCATCTCGAGCTGGCCGAGGCCAGAGCCGCCTAGATCAAGGCGGACGACGCCGCCGCCGTCTTTCGCCAAGGTCGTGGCGCGGTCGATGACTTTCTGAAAGAGGCTCAAGCGCTGATCGGAAGTTAGGCCGAGATCCTGCGCTGGTTCGTGAAGCGAGAAGGTTTCCTTGGCGCCGTGAGCCGAGTGCGCGCCGTGGCGATTACCGAGTAGCTCACTCATGGCTCGGTCGGCTCCGAATTGCGAGGTCGAGTCCTTGTCGCCATTCGAGTTGGAGTCCTGGTCACCGGATTTGCCGCCGGTGAAAGTGCTGCTCTTGTCGGCCATGATCGGCGCCATCAAGCGCAGATCGTCAGCCGAAACGGCGGCCATGCGCTCGCCACCTTTGGAGTTACGGTCCGGCAGCAAGTTGGCGAAGAGGCTTGCCGTCGTCGGGGCGGCGATAACCGCGGACTTGGCCGACATGCGGTCGGCGACGGAAGCCGGCGCGAAGTTCGAGTCGAGGTTGGCCATTTGTTTGGCGTCGCCGTTGACCAAGGTCGGGAGCGTCAGGCCTTTGCCCTTGCCGACGTCCAAGCCCGCGACTTCCGCCGCTGCTTTGTGGAGGACTTGCGGGTTCAGCGCGGCATTGACGAGCTGCTCGCCGGCCTTCGGCGCCGTCAGCGCTTGATTGATCAAGTCTTGATTAACGAGGGCTGCCGGAGTCGTCGGCGTGGCTGGCACGTCCGTCATGTCGACGCTTTGGGTGTCGATTGCTTGGAGTTTATCGCCGAGTTGTTGGAAGGCGTCGAACGTCGCCTTGTGCATGGTCGGCGCGACCGGGGCGTCTACTGGCAGTGCTGCAAGCGGCAGCATCAAATTACCGGCGGCGTCAGCGGCACCCTTGCCCGTCACGCTCAAGTCGGAGCCAGGCAATTTGCTCAAGTCGGAGCCAGGCAGTTTGCTCAGGTCGAGGCCGGTCAGTCTGCTCAAGTCATCGGTCGTGAGCGTCGTCGCGTCGACGGGCGTCGCCAAGGCGCCAGTGCCGAGGTTCAAGCCGCCATTCATCATGCCGAGCGCCGCCATCGGGAAGCGCTTAGCCATGTCCTGCAGCTCCTCCGGCGTCATCGCCTGACCGGCGGGAGCTTGCGGTACGCTCAAGGTCGGTGCGGCCGCCAGGCGACCGGGGCCGCCGACGGGAGCGGGGCCGCCGACGGGAGCGGGAGCCACCGGTTGCTGCGCGACCTTCGTCGGGTCGACGTTGAAGGTGCCGGTGGCGGGCGTCGACGGAATCGTCGGCGGAGTCGTCGACTTGGCCCAACCGGGATACGGCTCGAGTTGACTTTGCTCGGGACTCGGAGCACCGAGCGCCGCCGCGCGACGCATGTAAGGCGCCAGGCCCTCGGAGCCTAAGTTGCTTTGGAGAAGTTTCAGCTCAGAAAGGACGTGTTGCGGGTCGACGCCGAGGGCTTTCAAAAGCTCGTTCGGCGTAACGACTTGCTTCAGGTCGAGGCCTAAGGTCTCGGCAAGCCTGCCGACGGACGGCGGAAGCCCCAAGTCTTCGATGAGGTCGCCGATTTCGGCGGGCTTGTTGAAGAACGAACCGATGTCCGCCTCGCCGACCGCGTCGGAGACGAAGGCGTTATCGGTCACCAGTTCAGGAATGGTCGACGGCTGCAGTCTTTCCAAGTGACCGGTCAGGAAAGCCACGACCGGGGTGTTGTCGATGTCCTGTTTGGTCGACTGCGCGGCTTTCTTCAGCGGCGACAGCTTCTTCGCGGCATCTGCCTGGGCCGCGGGGCTACTGGGCGCGCCGTCTTTGGCGTCTTTGGCGTCGTCCGCTTTGTCTTGAGCAGTCGACTGCGACCGCGTCGGGCCAGAGGCCTTGGCGTCGCGGGGGTCTTTCAAATCTCTCGGAGCGTCTTTCGGCGGCGGGGCAGAATCTGCCGCGTTCGCCCGGCTGAGTTCGTCCGCGAAGCTACGCTGCGGCCCGTCACTCGCCTTCGGCTGCGGCTTCGCCGGAGACGACGAACGCCCGGTGTCGCCGCTTGGCGTCACGGGGATCGTCATCAAAGGTGAGTTAGACACGTCCGAGGCCACTAAAGTTTTCTCCGTACTTACCGATGCCCTGCGAAGGGAAGAGTTGCATCAAATGGGATGGTGGTCCCGGTTGCAAAGCACGATCCGTGCCACGCCTTCCTCATAGAAGAGTTAGAGAGTTAGGCTCGGCAAACGGCCCTTGGCTCGGCAAACTTCGCCGGAGTCGGGAAGTTCCTGCCTAGAAGGCCCGGTCAGCGATGCTCCGAAATCCAGGTTTCGACTAGCGTCGACAGCTCGGACCCTTTGTCGAGGCTGGCTTCGTGACCAGCGCCTTCCAGCGCCTGCAATTTAGCGTTCGGCAGCAACCGAGCAAGCTTGATGCTGTTGGCCGTCGGCACGAATAGATCGTGCGTTCCGTACACCACGAGCGTTGGAACCTTCATCGTCTTCAGCTCACGAATAGGCGTAAAACGCGCCGCGGCGACGAGTTGTTTGACGACGGTGTCGACAAAGATTCCGTCGCGGCGCGCAATCTCTGCGTAGCGCCTGGCGATGTCAGCGCGCGTTGCGTCAGGTAAGTCGCGTCCGACTAAAACGTCGACCAAGTCGCGCTGCAGCTGCTCGCCCTTTACCCAGCCAGAACTCAAAATCGCCTTCAAAGCCTTGGGCGAAAGCCGCAACGTGCGCTGGCCGCCGATGCTGGTGTTGACGACCACGAGCGACTGGCAGCGGCCGGGATGTTTCAATCCTTGCGCGAGCGTCACCATGCCGCCAAGCGACACGCCGAGGATGTGGGCTTTGTCGATTTTCAGTTTGTCGAGCACGGCTACGACGTCGTCGGCCATGTCGTAGACGCTGGTCTTGAAGCGGCTGGACACCGAGGAAGAGCCGATGCCGCGCAAGTCCATCGTGATGACTTGCGCGTGGCGCGCCAGGACGTTTTCATAGCCGAGCCAATGCTTGATCGTCCGACCTAGGCCGCGCAAGATCACCAGCGGCGGACCGTCGCCGTTGACCTCGTAAAAGATGGCGCCATCGCCCCGGTTTAAAAGTCCCATGCGCCGATTATACCGGCTACCGCGTCAGTCCTGCCATGCGATCTTCCAGGTTTTGTAGCCGGTCGTGCAGTTTCCGGTACTTTGTCTGGAGGTCTTCGAGCTGGCGGCCGTCCACTTGGGCTTTGGCGTCGCCCTTCTGGCGGAGAGCCTCGAGTACGGCATCGATCGCCACCTTCTCCTGGAGGGGCAGTTTTGTTCTATACGCTTCCAGGGCGTCGGCCATCCCGGCAAAACTTGCCTCCTTCGACGCCTTGGCGGCGACCATGCGGATCCAAGCTTCGGGATCGCGCAAAAGATCGATCAATCGCTCTTCGATGGCCTTCCGCGGCGCCCTTTCGACGAACGGCGCCAAAGCGCCCAGCCCGTGGACCGCGCCCTCGCGCGACCGAAAGGAGGTCTTGCCGTAGCGAGAGGCTTCCAGCAAGTCGGGCAACAGTTCGGCTTTGCGGAGTCTCCCGAGAGCTTGCAGCGCGGCGCCTTGAACGACGCCGAACGGCTTGTCTTCGGAGGCCGCGGCCTTTTTCAAGATCGGCAGAGCCGCCTCGCTGCCGTGGCGTCCGAGTGCCAGCATTGCGTTGGCCTTCGCGCGCGGCGGAACGTCGTTCTTGGCGAGGCGTTGGAGGGTCGCCGCGGCCAGCCGCTCGTCCCGAAGTTCTCCGACGCTCTCGAAAACCTTGTCCAGAACCAAATGATCCCGCTCGCTGGCGATGATGTCGACGAGCCCTAGAATTGCTTCTTCGGTCTGGCTGGCGGCGAGCGCTTTCAACATTTCGCGACGGGCGCCCCAGAATTTCTCTTTTCCGTAAGCCGAGACGACGGCTTTGACGTTGGCCCTTTTGCCGGATTCGCAGAGCGCCTTCGCGGCGTGGATGCGGCCCGTGACGTCCTTGGCCGCGGTCAGCTGCGCCGTCAACCGGCCCTCGCCCGGGTCGAAGTCGAGCTTGTGCAGAATCTTCCACTCCGGGTCGAAGCGCACCTGCTCAGGTTCTTTCGTCATGGGAAAGTGGAAGCTTTGGCGGGCTTCCTCGATCCGAATGGGCATGAGATGCGACTGGCCGTCGATCGTCCAGCCAAGGTCGGTGCTGAGTTCGAAGACTTGCGCCGCCGGCGCGTCCTTGTCCTTGCCGTCGGGCTTGGCCTCGACTTGGGTTTGGACGACTTCGAACGAGCCGAGGTGCTTTTCCTTGTCGTAGGTGAACGTCACTTTGAGCTTCGGATAGCCGGGGCTCATCACCCACTGGTCAAAGAGTTTTTGCAGGGACCGGCCGGAATGCTGCTCGAGCTTCCGGCGGAAGTCGTCCGTTTCGACGACTTGTTCGGCGAACGTCTTCAGATAGTCCTGCACGGCGGGCCAGAAACACGCGTCGCCCAGCTCTTGTCTGAGCGTGTGGAGACGACAGGCGCCGCCGGGATAAAGATGGCGGTCGTACATCTGCCAAGACGAGGTGAATTGCCTAGTCACCAGCGGCCGCGCATAGTGTTCGTCGACTTCGTGGAAATAGGCTTCCGCGTTGACGTAGAGGTCGTAGAGTTGCTCGTCACGGTTCTTCCGGTCCTCGAGCCAACACGTTTCCATATAAGTCGCCCAAGACTCCTTGAGCCAAGCGTGGGCGAAGTCCCGGCAAACGACGAGGTCGCCGAAGTACGAGTGCGCCATTTCGTGGACGTTGACTTGGTCGGTCAACCACGTGAGCTCGCCGGCGCGCGCTTCGTCGCAGATGAAGCGGTCGCTCCAACTGACGAGCGAGATGTTCTCCATCGCCCCGCCAAAGGCCGGCAGCGCGAACTGGTAGTACTTCGGGAAGGGGAATTTTTGGCCGAGCTTCGCGGTCATCCACTCCATGATCGGACGAGTGCGGCCGAAGCTCCGCTCGAGGTCCTTCGGCGTGAATTCCTTGGCGGCGAAATAGGCCAACGGCACACCCGCGACGTCGCCGTCGTCGAAACGCGAGAAGTCGCCGATGGCGAAACACACGAGGTAGCTCGGGCAGCGTTGGTCGAGCCGCCAGTGCGCGGTCTTTGTGCCGTCGCCGTGGCTCTTCTCCTCGACGAATTTGCCATTGGCGAGGATCGTTAGGCTTTCCGCGGCGCGTAAATGGAATTCTAGGGTCGTGCGCACGTTGGGCAAGTCGACGCACGGGAGCCAATAGCGCGCCAGCTCGGTTTCATGATCGGTGGCGGCGTAGGTCGCCTTGTCTGGGCATTCGGCGGTCGGCTTCATGAAGAAGAGCCCGGACGACGGCTTTTCGACCCGGTACTTCACCTCCGCGTTCCGGTTCTCTCCGAGGGCGAACGGCTTGTCCCAACTGATAGAAATCTTGGCTCCGTCATACGACCATTTGAGCGCTCCGCCTCCCGGATCGCTGACGACGACGTCGTGGAAACCGATGGCGTCGAGCGCCAAAGTGCGCACGCCCGCCCGCCTCGCGACGACCTTCTGGATCACGCTGCCAGCCGCCGTTTCACGCTGTATATCAATGAAAAGACTAATCTTTGTGTGAACCGGCTCGAGCTCCAGGCTCGGTGGATAGTGCTTCTCGGCGGCGCGCCCGCCAAAGCCGCCGCTACGGCAGCCACAGGCCCTAAGGCCGTCCACGTCGGTAGCGTGATTCCACACGGGCATCGCTCGTTTCCTTAATCGCTTCAAGTTCCTAAGGGCTAATGCTATAGCAGGCCCGGAACGGTCGTGTCCAGACAGCCTAAGCCTCTTGAAGAGCGCGCCAGACGCCGCTTTCAGGTTGACAGTAAGCGACGATTTGTCCAATATGGCAGGCTCTCAGCGCCTGTAGGCCCCTCGGAGGATACTCAAGATGTACGCGGTTATCGTGGCCGGCTCCCGGCAGTTCAAAGTTCAGCAAGGTGAAACCCTGACGATCGATCGGGTTCCCGGTAACGCCGGCGAAAAGTACACTTTCGACAAAGTGTTGATGATCGGCGGCGACAAGACCGTGCTCGGCAGCCCGACGGTTGCCGGCGCTTTCGTCGAAGCGACGATCAAGACGCAGATGAAAGACGACAAGATCACGATCTTCAAATACAAACGCCGCAAGAATTACAAGCGTACCCAAGGCCACAGACAGCCCATTACGGTGCTCGAAATCGGCCAGATCAAAGTTTAAGTTGGCGCAGAAGCCGTAACGAGGGACGTAGGTCATGGCACACAAGAAAGCCGGTGGTAGTAGCAGAAACGGTCGCGACTCGAACCCGCAGTATCGCGGCGTGAAGGTATACGGCGGCCAAGAAGTGACGGCGGGCAGCATCCTCGTCCGCCAAGTCGGCGCGACCATCGTCGCCGGCATCAACGTCGGCCGCGGCCGCGACTTCAGCTTGTTCTCCAAAGTTGACGGGCACGTGGAATATGACACGACCCGCGGCAACAAAAAGCGCGTTAGCGTTCGCCCGCTCGCTTAATTGACGAGCGGTTCCTGTTGCCTCTACATCGCGATCTGCCTGCAGCGAGCCTCCAAACAACCTGACAATGGCTCCGAGCGGTTCTTATGAAATTCATCGATAGCACTCAGATTTTGATCCGTGCCGGCAAGGGTGGCGACGGTATCGTCAGTTTCAAATCGTCGAAGGGCAAGCCTAAGCTCGGCCCTGACGGTGGAGACGGCGGCATCGGCGGCACCATCTATTTGCGCGGTTGCGCGCAAGTAAATACGCTGAGCAACCTCCGTTACCGTACCATCTACAAAGCGGAAGACGGCGTGCGCGGCGGAGCCAACGGCTGCCGCGGCGCCGGCGGAGAAGACCTGATCATCGACGTGCCGCTCGGCACGGTCGTGATCGACCACAACACGGAAGACAAGCTCGGCGAGCTCTTGGAAGACCA
>JAYWBY010000024.1:0-2629 GCA_043781115.1 Pseudomonadota bacterium | reverse complement strand
ACGCCGAGCCGGCTCCCGAACCAGGTTTGGGCCAGATGATTTCTCGCGTCGCTTCCCGTCGGAGCTGCCTCGGGCGGCGGCTCGTCGGGAACTGTGGTGGTCGTGTCGCCATTGCGGCCGCGTCGACCGAAGTTGTTGCTGCGGCCCGCGTCGGCAAGCGGCTTGTCTCGCTTGAACGCGACTTCGGAAAACTTCGTCTGCCGATAGGACAAATCAGCGATGCCGTGCAGCGTGTCGGTCAAAAGCAGACTCAGGTCCACGCGCGCCGCGTTCGATTGAAGCTTGGTCGACTTGGGGACGAACGTCGTGCTGTAGTAGCGCACGAACTTGCTTCCCCCCGTCTCGTCGGCCGAATCAGCGTCGGCGATCTTCATGACATCGCCCGACAAATCGGTGTGATAAACGAAGGCTTCGACCTGCCAACGCGTCAATTGAAAGCCGAAGTGAAACACCGGTGACAACTTTGGCGAAGTGACCTCGCGAAACTCCGCGCCCTTTCCCAGGGCGAAGGTCGGAAAGAAGTAACCGTACGAAACCGTCCACGGCCCGTAGTCGCCGCCGAGCAGCGTCAAATGGTTGAAGGACGACTCGAGCCAGACGGCCTTGCGGTCCGGATTCGCGGCCCACGAATCGGTGAACAGCGGCTTACCGGCGGTGAACCCTGACAAGTTCGCGATGAAGATGCCGTGGAGAAGGTGCGACTTGAACTCCGACCGCGCGGCAGTGATAGGCTTTACGTCGGGAACCATGCGCCAGGATTTCCGACCGATCGAGGTCGAACCCTGAAACCTATAGGCTTGACCGCTGCCGAACTCGAGATAGAGCGGGAAATCTTCCATGCGCTCGGAGACGGGGTATTTGTCGGCGCGGTTGCCGCGTTCGGCGATCAACCCGAGCCTCGTCTTTTGATCGAACATGATGGGACGAGCGTAAAAGAGCGTTCGTTCTCGCAGACTCTCGAGGTCCCGGTAACCTGTCCGCAGCCTTTCCCAAAACGAGTCGATCCGGAGCTTGTCGGCCATGACCTGGGTCGCGACGCGGTCGACGGGCGCCTTGCCTCGGAGTTCGGGTGAAAGAACCGGAGGACAAGTTTCCCGGCCGGGCGGACTGACAAGTTTAACGGTTCGATAGGAAAGCGTTCCCGCCGGCACGACGGAGCCTTTGTGTTCACCGTCGCCGGTGATCGAGACGATCTCGTCCATTTCGACGACCCGAATCTTCCCTTGGTCGTCGAGGAACAGCACCAAGTTTTCGAAGAAGTCCGACGCGAAGGCGCGAAAGCTCCCCTCGCTGGACTCGCTGGTGACGTTGAGGATCTCAGGCCCCTCTTTCGAGGACGTGATGTGCGGAAACGGGTTCTCGAGCACGTCGTAGCGTGCCACCATCTGCACCCCGCCTACGGCTAGACTCTTCGTTTCCCCAGTGAGCGTCAGGACGCTGACGCGTTCGTCGTCGGCGTTGATTATGGCGCCGGTCGTCGATTGGCACTTGTCGCCATAGAGAGTGTAGATCTCGACGGCGCGGCTCGTCGTCGAAACCAAGAGGCCGCCGAGTACGAGCAAAACCGAATTTACACCGCGAACCACTCGGCCACCGCTTGATAGAGATCTTTCGGACGCTCCGCCAACAGCAGGTGGCCGGCTCCGGGTAGCAGTTGCAACTTCAAAGCGGACTCCATCATGCCGGATTTCCGCAGGGCGGCATAGGTTTCTCGCGCGGCCTCCGCAGGAATGATTTGATCTTCCGCACCATGCAGAACGAGCGTCGGAGCGCGCAATTCGCCAGCGGTAATCCGCGGCATCCCGTCGAACCCCGCTACTGCCCGGCGCTGCATCTCGGAGTTCTCGCTGAACCGGCCGTCGGTCACGGCCTTCGCGATCTGTTTCACCATGCTCTTCACCAATAAGGCGTTGCGCGAGGCGAAGTCGGTGGTGAAGTACGGCAATAGCTTGGCTTCGACCGCCCCGAGGTCGGAGGTCCATGGCTTGTCGTCGCTGACGATGCGCCGCTGATTCATCGAAGTGGAGATCAGCGCTAGTTTTTCGACGCGTTCGGCGTGGTCCATCGCTAGGGTCTGGGCGATGAAGCCTCCCATCGAGATACCCGCGAGGCGCGACGTTTCGCAGCCGACCTCATCCCACAGCGCGGCGACGTCGCCGACGAGTTCGCTGAATTTGAAGTCTCGCGTCACCGTCGTCAGGCCGGCGCCTCGATTGTCCAAGGCGACGACGCGGAAGCCGAAGCCCACGAGATGCCTGCCAAGGAGCCGAAAGTCGTTCAGCGGCCGCGTATGGCCGTTTACGAGCGTGACCCAGGGGCCTTCGCCCTCGCCCCAAACCTCGAAGTTGACGACCGCTCCAGGTCGTTCAATGACCGGCATAAGAACCTTCTTATCCAAAATGACCGACGCTAGGGGTAGCGTCCGCGATTCTACATTGTCTCTAGCGGCAAGCCCATGTGGCTTTCACCGCCGCGTGTCTCAGAAGTCGCGACCAGTGTGCTTTACACGCCCTTAACGAGAGCAATTGCTCACACCCCAAGCCTTGCGCGGTGCGTGCTAAAAAGCACCATATTTGGTGGTTGACGGTTTGTTCTGACGCTATATATGCTGTTAGAAGAGCAGGTCGCC
>JAYWBY010000023.1:0-7407 GCA_043781115.1 Pseudomonadota bacterium | reverse complement strand
GTCAGAGCCTCCGCGTACTCCGCGTTCTCCGCGGTTAAATTACTTCGCGCCTCCGCGGTTCAGTCCGAAAGCCACGTACTCCGCCAAAGACTCCGGGTTCGCCAGCGCCGCCGCGTTCGTCACCGGTTCACCGTGGATGGCATTGGTGACCGCGAGTTCGACCTTCTTGCCGCTGCGGGTGTAAGGAATGTCTTGCACTTGGGCGATCTCCTTCGGCAGATGCCGCGGCGTCAGCCCACTCCGGATCGCGCCGCGAAGCCGCTCCTTGAGCGCCGCGTCCAAAGTGACACCAGCACGCAGTTTGACGAACAGGATGATGTCGGTGTCGCCGCCCGCGGCGCGCCGGCCGACGGCCAAGGAATCGACGACTTCCGGTAAGGCTTCGACCTGCCGATAAATCTCGGCGGTGCCGATGCGCACGCCCCCGGGATTGAGCGTCGCGTCCGAGCGCCCGTAAACGACGACCCCGCCCGATGGCGTCAGCTCGACGTAGTCGCCGTGCCGCCAAACTTCGCGGCCGAGCGGCAAATAATGCTCAAAATAGGCTTTCCGGTAGCGCGCACCGCCCTCGTCGCGCCAAAAGCCGACGGGCATCGCGACGAAGGGCCGGGTGCAAACGAGCTCGGCCTTTTCGCCCCGAACGGACTCGCCTCGCTCGTCCCAAGCGTCGATCGCCATGCCGAGGCCGGGCGCTTGAATCTCGCCCGCGCGCACCGGCAAGAGCGGCGTGCCGAGCATGAAACAGGAAACGATGTCGGTGCCGCCGCTGATCGAAGCGACGTGGAGGTCCCCGTCTTTGCCTGGGACTTGTTCGTACAGCCAGGCGAAATGCTCCGGCAAAAGTGGCGCCCCGGTCAGAAGCAAGGTCCGCGGCGCGTAGCCGCCGAGCAAAGCCTTTGGGCTGATGCCCTGGCTCATGCAAGACGCGACGAACTTCGGGCTGGCGCCGAACGCCGTGACGCCCTCGTCCCGGACTACTCGCCAAAGCGCGCCGAGATCCGGGCTGGCGACTGAGCCCTCGAAGAGGACTAGCGAGGCGCCCGTCGAGAGCCCCGTCACCATCCAGTTCCACATCATCCAGCCGCACGTCGTGTAGAAAAAGAGGCGCGAGCCCGGCCCGACGTCGGAATGGAGCAGCAGCTCCTTTTTGTGCTGCAACAGCGTCCCGCCGACTCCGTGCACGATGCACTTCGGCACGCCAGTCGTGCCCGACGAAAAGAGGATGAAGAGCGGCTCGTCGAAGGCCAGGGGCGCGAAGGCCAGCGGCAGCTGATGCCCAGGGTCGCCGCCGCTCGTCGCGAGAAATTCACCCCAGCTTTCGAGCCGCGCCGGCCCGAAGTCGCCAGAGGCTGAAGGCCCAGGCAGATGCTGGATGAGCACGCCGCGACGCGTGCCGGGCATCAGGGCCAAGGCCTCGCGGATCGCCTTGCCGCAGTCGAAGCGTTTGCCGTTGTAAATATAGCTAGAGGTGAAGAACACCACTTTCGGATCAATTTGACCCAGGCGGTCGGCGACGGCTGCGGCGCCAAAATCCGGGGAACAAGAGGCCCAAACTCCGCCGAGCGCCGATGTCGCAAGCATGGCGATCAAGGCCTCGGGCAAATTGCCGACGACCCCGGCGACGCGGTCGCCCTTGCCAACGCCGGCTTTTTTCAAAGCGGCGGCGCAGCGGGAGACCTCGGAGCGGAGTTCAGCCAAGCTCAAGCAGCGCCGTGGCGCGCCTTCGGCGAGCGCGATGACGGCGTCTGGGCGGTCGGGACCGCCCAGCAGATTTTCGGCGTAGTTGAGCCGTGCCCCGGAAAACCAACGGGCTCCGAGCATGTGGCCGGCCTTCGGCGGCACGTAGACCGAATCCGCCGGCTTCTGCCACTCAACACCGGTGAAGGATGCGATTTCGCCCCAGAAGGCGGCGAGATCCGTGACCGACCACTCGTGGAGCGCCGGATAAGACTCGAGGGCCCGCCCGGTCTTAACGCTCGCGGCCGCGGCGAAGCGCCCCATGAACGAGGCCCGAGACCGCTCGGCGGTCGGCCGCCAAAGAATGTCGCCATACTTCGTCATGGCGACATTTTTAGCTTCTCCGGAACGCGAAGGAAAGACCAATCACGACCGTCAGCCAGCCGAACCTTTGTCCATGCGACGGGCAATGGCGCGCAAGCGGTCCATGCCTTGGCCGACCGGTTCGGCGGTAGCCTTCGGCGCGGGTTTGGCGGTCGGTTTGGCCGCTGGCCTGGCCCCGCCTTTCACGGCGGGAGCCGGAGCCTTCGCCACCGGCTGGCGGGTCGCCTTCTCCGTTTGACCATAGGTCGATGCGGCATACGAGCGCGGCATCGACGGCTCGATCGGCGCATTGAGCGTCGGTGCCGGTTCGGCCTCCGCTAAAGGTTCGCCGCCAAGTTGCCTTTCGGCGTCAAGGAAGTTGGTCGGACCAGGCTGCATGATGCCGATGTCGCCGAGGCGTCGGCAGAGCACCGCCAGCGTCACATTGAAAAACGCGGCGGTCTTGTCCAAATCCTTTAAATGATCCATGGCTCGTCGCACCATGCCCCGGGGCAGGAGAAGTGCCGCCGCGAACTCGTCGGCGGCAATTTCCCGGCGCTGCTCGAGGTTGGCGCCGGCCGAGCCGGGCGCCGCTTGAGCGTAGCGTTTCGCGGGGCAGTGCGCTTCGCGGTAACCGCTGATCTGCCAGTCTCCGCGCGCGATCAACGGTTGGATTTCGAGAAGGTAATGGCCGAGCATGTGCGCCAAGAGAAAGCGCTTCGCCGGCTCTTCAGTCCGCTCGTGGACGACGCAGGTGATGTTGAAGGCGCCCCGTTCGTCCTTGGCGAGCAAGGCGCCCAAGGTGTCCATAGGCAGGGTCTTCACTTCCATGCCGGCGTTGATCATCAAGCGGGCGACGTCCGGGTTGGGCGCGTGCGCCTCGCGGTCGCAAAAGTAGCGCCGGACGAGGATCGCCAGCCGTTCGACATCGCCGGCCAAAGCCGCCGCCGCAATTTCAGGAAAAATGGCAATCATGGGGATCACCTCCATGTTCTATTGTACGGTAAAACCGGCTATGTTAGGCCTCGGCCGCCCCAACTCGCGAGGACGCCAGCCTTTCAATCGCTTTTTTGCCATTTTGGAGCCCTTACGCGCCCGCGCATCCTGACGATCTCGAAGCCCTACGTGGCCGCGGCGTATCGCCACAAGCTGACGCTCCTCTCTCGCCTAGGCTTCGACGTCGGCTTAATCTGCCCTTTCGATTGGGCGGGCCAAACCTTCGAGCCCTCCGCCGCTGACGAAGGCTACTGGATCAAAAAGCTGCCCATCGCCTGGAACGGCAAGAACCACTTCCACTACTACCGGGGATTAGCGGCTGCCGTCGCCGAATTCCGCCCCGACGTCCTTAACGTCGAGGAAGAGCATTATTCGGCGGTGACCTACCAGGCCTTCCGCTTGGCCAAACGCCACGGCGCCGCGCCGCTCTTCTATACTTGGCAAAACATCGCGAAGAAGTATCCACCGCCTTTCTCCTGGATCGAACGCTCGGTGTTCGCGGCGGCCAAGGCCGGCGTTTGCGGCAACCACGAAGCGGCGGAGATTCTCCGCGCCAAGGGCTTCACCGGCGAGACGCCGGAGATTCCGCAGATGGGCGTGAATCTGGCGCTGTTCGCGCCGAAGGATCCAGCGCCAGCGGCGCGCGCCGCCCTCCGCCAGGAACTGGGGTTGCCGGACGCGGCCTTGACCGTCGGCTACGTCGGCCGCCTAGTCGAAGAGAAAGGCGTGCCGCTTTTGCTCGACGCGTTGAGCATGATTCAAGGCGTCGCGAGATTGCCGGCCGTGCACGGCGTCATCTTGGGCGCCGGTCCAGAAGAAGCCAAGCTCAGAACGCAGGTTGCGCGCCTTGGCTTGGAAGGCCGCGTGACCTTCGTCGGTACAGTTCCGTCCGAAAGCGTAGCGGGCTATTTGAAGGCGATCGACGTGCTGTGTTTACCGTCTTTGACTCGGCGCAATTGGAAGGAGCAATTCGGCCGCGTGCTGATCGAAGCGATGGCCGCCGAGGCGATCATCGTCGGCTCGTCTTCCGGGGAGATTCCCGAGGTGATAGGCGACGCCGGCCTCGTCTTCAAGGAAGGCCACTCTACGTCGCTGATGGACTGCCTGGCGCAGCTCGCCGTGCATACGGAACTGGCGACCGAACTCAGGGCCAAGGGTCGAGCACGCGTACGCCGTCTTTACACGAACGACGTCGTCGCCGGCCGTTGGGCCGAGCTTTTTGCCCGCCAACAGCGCTAACAGACGCGAAATTCACCCCCTTAAGTAGCTAATACTACAAATTTTTATGCGTATTCTAAGGCTGGTGCAGGGTTGCCCCGATGAGGTTTTTAGACACAATGGATAAGAGATCGGAAAAGTTCTTCGGGGGAAGTATGGGACTCGCGCTGTTTAAGGAACGTCGTTTAGCGGACCGCCGCAAGCTCACGGGCTTGTTGCCCGGTCGCGTTATGCTCGAAACCGGTCGCCGCGAGCTCGTTTGCCGACCCGTCGACGTCTCGATGCACGGCATGGGCATCGTGGTGCAGAATCTCCGCCAAGAGCTCGAACCAGGGACCGTGCTGCTGTTGGTCACCAAAGACGGCACCGTACGGTTGTCGATCGCTTGGAGCCGCCCTGACTTCGGTAAGCAAGATCTCTTCCGTTACGGCTTGGTGACCCTCGACCCGGTCGACAACGTCGAACAAATGTTTCTCGACACCGGTTGCCTCCGCTGACTAACCGAGAATTTCGCAATCGACGGCGCCGCGGGGCGCCGTTTTTTTTGGTCTCCGGCGGCGACGCGGCCGGCCGTTCATCGGGCCTTGCCACGATCAAGCTATTCCCACATTATGAAGGAAACCTGCTCGCCCGTGAGGCTCGCTTGAAAGTTGTATCGTTGTTGACCTTTACTGTCGTCTGGCTGGGGCTGAGCTCCGCACTGCAAGCCGATGAAATTCGCTACCAGTGGCAAGGCGTACCGAACGCGACTTACTACCAAGGAACGATCCAGCAAGGCGGCGACAAGGTTCACTTCCGCACCACTAGCATGTGGTTGATGTTACAAGAAGGCGCGATCGTCACGCTCGAATCGTTCGGTAGCGACGCGGAAGTCATCGGACCCGTTAAAATCCAGGCTGGCGTGCCGCTTGCGCGCCCGCCCGTCGCGCCACGAGAACCGACGCCGCAACCCGTTCCGGAATCGACTCCGGAACCAGCGCCGAAGGAAGAAGAAGCCGCGCCGGAACCGAAAGAAGAAGCCGCGCCGGAGCCGAAAGAAGAAGCCGCCGCGCCGACCGAAGTGATTCAACCAGCGGTCGCACTGGTCGGACTGCACCTTGGCATAGGCAAGGAGTGGCTCGTCGCCAAGGGCGGCATCAGTGACTACAGCGGCTCGACGAACGTCGGCGGCACCGAGCTGACCGCCGTCTATCGTCCACGCTCCAGCTCGTGGTACTTCGACGGATCGGTCAAGGCGCACAACTACACGACGGTGACGAAAGAGCAAGCGGCCGACGGCTCGATCTCGGAGAGCGAATCTAAGTTCCTGAGACTAGCTGTCAGAGCCGCCGCTTTTTACGATTTCAACGGCGGCGACACGCACCCTTCCTATAGCGCCGGATTGGGGCTCGGGCTGGCGTATTTCCGCGTTCCGACCTTGGCGATCAAGGACAAGGTGACGGGCGCCGCCGCCCTCGCCAACCACGCCGGTCTCGGCCCCTATATCGGCCTCGGCTACGAGCGCTACCTCGACGAGGCGCACACCCTCGGGTTTGACCTCGAGTACCTACCGCTAACCCTGAGCGGCGGCGGCAAAGGCACTGGCACCAAGGCTTTCACGTTTTGGCGTTACGCCTTCGTACGCGACCTTTACACCGAAGTCGGGTTGGTTTCGGAGCGCGACACCCTCTCGCTTACGGTCGACTGCCCGAGCGTCACGAATTGCTCCGACACCAGCAAGACGACGGCGAACCTGATCCAGGCGCTGATGGGAATCGGCTACCGTTGGTAGTCCGCGCGCTCAGTGAAACACATGGTAGCCAAGTGTTTCACGCAAAGTCGCTGGTTCGCGTCTGCAACTTCGCCGCGACCGGCGCCGCGACGCCAAAAAGGGGCGGCGCGAACCGAGAAACGTCTAAATATTTGTCGCGACCGTCCGATAGGCACGACATGGGCGGTAAATTTTTGCCTCCGGCGGCGCACCCGGACGGCGCCGCGCAAAAACCCGCAAACACTTGGGGCCCAATGTTTTGCAGCTTCGTAAACTTCGCGGCGCGCGGACGGCGGCGAAGCAAATGCGAAAATAGTTTGAAAAGCTGCGCAACACTTGGTAAAAAATATTAAGACTAAGCGACAAGTTGTGTTATGATGAATACAAGATGTCGCTAACAAGTCGAGCCGATCCGAAAGCGCATCTCAGGTACTTGAAAGATCGGCGAGAGAACATTGCGGATAGGTTCCCTGAAAATCAGGGTCAACTCAACGTTTGGAGGAGATAAACCATGGTTAAGAGAAAAAAGAAGGCCGCGAAGAAGACCGGTGCGAAACGCAAAAAAGCGGGCGGCGCCAAGAAGAAAGTCCGTCGTAAGAAGAAGACGGCTGCTGCAGCGATGGCTGGCGGCACGGTGAAGAAGCGCCGCAAGAAGGCGGGCGGAGCCAAGAAACGCGCTAAGAAGAAATAGTCTAGCGTCCTTTCTTGGGGGATTACCAAGATTGAGCCGACTGCCAGTGAGCTCGTGGCAGTCGGCTTTTTTACGTCCGCTCTCTGTCACAAAAAAACGCCCCAGGCTGGCTGGAGCGCAATCTATAGATGATTCTTTAGTGGTTACGTCGCCTTAGACGTGTAGGCCTGAGTGAAATACTGCAGGACCATGCGTTGGGTGTTGAAGTACGGACCGTTCAAATAGATCGACGCGCGCATCACCGCGGCGTAGCGATCCGGGGTCTCGTAGTAGCTCGGCATGATTTCCGTTTCGAGCAGACCATAAATCGATGCCGCGGCGACGCCACGCTGGCGTCCATCGTCTGCGCCGGCGCCAAAGGCGTCGGCCGGATCCTCGATTTCCCAACCGGTGACCCCCGGGACTAGCCCCTCGATCCACCAACCGTCGAGCGTGCTCAAGCTCGGCACCCCGTTGAGCGCCGCTTTCATGCCACTCGTCCCCGACGCCTCGAGCGGTTTCACGGGCGTGTTTAGCCAGAGGTCGACGCCCGACGTGATCAGGCGGCCGAGCGTCAGATCATAGTTCTCGAGGTAGACGACTTTGATGCCGGCGCCTTCGAGCGCGTGCGCGCCGGCGTGCACTTTTTCGATGAGCTTCTTGCCGCCAAAGTCCTTTGGGTGGGCTTTGCCGGAATAGACGATCTGGAGGGGGCGCTTCGCGGCCAGCGCTT
>JAYWBY010000022.1:0-2631 GCA_043781115.1 Pseudomonadota bacterium | reverse complement strand
GCGGCCGGAGCAGCAACGGAGATGGTTGGCGTCGGCGGCGTTCCGGCCGTGGCTCCTTGCCAGAACCAGAGTTGAATTTTGTTGCGATCACTTGCCGGCAAGGCGGCACCGCCGTCCGGCATCGAGCCTTCGACCGAGGCACGTGCGACGATCCGGTCGGCCTTAGCGCTGACCGTCGCAAATGAGCTGGAGTCGAACCCTGAAAAGCCACCGGCGTGACAGCTCTCGCAGTTTGCCGTCATGATGCCGGCCAAATAGCCGTTGTAAGTGTAACTTGACGCCGCGACGCCAAAGGATGCAGTCGAGGTTGCGGTGGCCGCCCCGCCCTGTCCGTCTTGGGCGGTGATTCGGATCCGGAAGTTGACGCCCTCGGTCAGTGCCGCGGTATTCCAGGTGCAGCCCGCATTTGTAACGCTACCGCAAGTGAATGCCGTCCAACTCGTGCCCCCGTTCGAGCTATATTCCGAGACGAAAGTCAGCGGATCGCCGTCAGCATCGGACGCCGTGTAGCCCAGATCTGTCGTGCTGCTTGCCAAGATCGCGCTCGCGCCATGAGCGAAGGGCGCCGCCAAGGTGATTTGCGGATTATGGTTCACCGATTCCGGCGGACTCTTAAGCACGCTGCCCGTGGATGCGGCAGGATAGTCTACTCCCCCGGAATGCAGGATCACGTAAACAAAGTACGCGCCGTTGGGCAAGCCAGACAAATCCCAAGTGTACGAAGCTTGAGAAACGGGCCGAGCGCTCGCCACTAGTTGACCGCCGGACGTGGCGCCTTCGGTCGTCGAGCGGTATACGTCGAAGGCCGCACCACTGGCGGCATCGCTGATCTTCACCGAAATCGCGAAATGATCGCTGGTAGCCGGTAGGTTTAGCGTCGCCGGCGCGGTGACGCTGACCTGGGGTAATTTCTGGTCCGGAGCCGAATCGTCATCGTCGTCCTCATCGCCGACCTTCGGGTCAATATTTTCCGGGGCGCCGGCGTCAAGCCACTGCAGCAGTTGTTCTCGTAGGTTTGGATCGGCCTTCCAACCACCGGGCGGCATAGTGTTGTCCTCGAGGCGGACGGCCATGATGTTCGCCATGGTTTTGACTCCGAAGACCGCCAAAAGATTCAGGCCGCTAGAATCGTCGCTGGAATCATCGAAGGACGAAAGATCGAGCGTGGCCGGCGCGCCTCCAGAAGGCGGCGCCCCGTGGCAAGTCACGCACTCCGTGTCGATGACGGCTTTGGCGAAGTGATTGTAGTCAAGCGTCTTGGATGATTTGACGTCTGTCCCAGTTTGGGTGGCGGTCCCCGAGGAATCCTTGGCGTCTTGATTCGTTTCAACCACGGGCGAAGTCGGCCTAGAAACGTCGGGTCCCGGAGCCTTGGTCGGCGTCGCGCCCTTGTTGCACGCGGCGAACGTCATGACCACGCAAAGAGCTAAGCGTTTGAGACCCATCGTGCCCTCGAAGCCACAAATTGCAGCATTTCCTTAGGTTCGGCACGCCAGGGGCTAGCTTTAGCGAGGGGAGAATTAACGAGGAATTACGAGCAGGTGGCGCCGCCGTAGCGGCATGATTACGGCTAGTTGCGCCACACTTTTGGGACTGCGCGTGTTCCGCTTCAATTGTGCAGTCAAAGCCAGCGCAGCGACAAAGGTCCCGCAGTGCTTCCGGCCACTGGAAGCGGCTGCCGGCAACGAACAATTGGCCGGCGCAGTCGACTTCGGCGAAGGCGCAAGCGGTGCTGAGGTGCCACCAGTTCCAGTTGTGGTGCTGGCGGGCGACGGTGTCGATGCAGCTGCCGGACGCGTTCTCGCAATCGCGGTCTAGCTGTCAGCGCGCCAACTCGGGTGAACGGCGGCGACCGCGGTCACACAAGAGCTCGAATCGTCGGCAAAAGACGGGGTAGAAAGTCCGACGAGACCCAGTGTCGCGAAAAAATAAAGAATGATTTGCATTAGTGTGGTTCACCGGTCGATCTGTCTCATAACGACATTTGCACCGTAGTCATCGCTGACTTTCATTGGTGGTGGTTGTGCTTTAATGAGGTGGGAGGGTCGGTGATGCGTCCCAATGCCTTTTCCTGATCCACGACAAATTTTGGAGATGCGAAACCTCGGGCTCCAACCGACCTTCGAAGACCTTGGTAAAGGTCTGCACTCTAGCGATGAGGTATTCCCTGGTCTTGCGTTCCTCGGATCGCTCTCTTTCGAGTTCTGCGCAGAGCGTTTGCGAGTCGTGAAGCTGAACCTTCAGTAGTTCTCGAGCTTGAAACAGCTCGACGAAAATCGCGACTTTCGCCCTGACGATGGCGGGATCGAGCGGTTTCGTCGCATAATCTACCGCTCCGACTTGAAAGGCCCGGTAGATGAAGTCCATCTCTGCGCCGACGGCGGTGACGAAGATGATCGGCGTCATGTCGAAACCCGCGCGGACTTTTTGGGCCGTCTCGAAACCATCCATCCCAGGCATCATTAGATCCAAAAGGATGACCGCGAAGTCGTGACGACTCAGTTCGGCGAGAGCTTCGGCGCCCGACGTAATTTTGACGAGATTGTAGGCGGGACTGGCGAGGACGGCGGCGAGGGCGTCTAGGTTTCGTTGCTGGTCGTCTACTAAGAGTACGTTAACCTTCCCAGGAAG
>JAYWBY010000021.1:0-7425 GCA_043781115.1 Pseudomonadota bacterium | reverse complement strand
GATCCGGAAGACCCAGAGTGGCTCGGCCGCGACCGCTTCATTTTGAGCGCCGGCCACATGTCGATGCTGCAATACACGATGCTTTACGGCGTCGGCTGGCTGACCCTCGACGATTTGAAGAACTTCCGCCAACACCACTCGCGGACACCTGGACACCCCGAGAACTTCGCGACGCCGGGCGTCGAATGCACGACCGGCCCGCTCGGCCAGGGCGTGGCGATGTCGGTCGGCTTCGCGATGGCGGCGCTGCATCTCGGCGCCAAGCTCGACAAGGACCTCTACAACTACAAAACGTGGGTCATCTGCAGCGACGGCGACCTCCAAGAAGGCGTCGCGCTCGCTTCCGCGTCGCTCGCCGGCCACTTGAAGCTCAACAACTTGGTGTGGATCTACGACAAGAACCACATCCAACTCTCCGGCCCGACGAAGAAATGCGTGTCGGACAACGACGAAGCCGTCTTCTCGGGCTTCGGCTGGCGCGTCATAACCATCGACGGCCACGATCATGCGCAGATCCGCAAAGCCTACGACCAAGCACTGCAGCCGTCGGACAAGCCGACGATCATCGTCGCCAATACGATCATCGGCAAGGGCTGCGCGACGATGGAAGACAGCTCGAAGACGCACGGCTCGCCGCTGCCGGCGGACGAGCGCTTGAAGACCAAGATCAAACTCGGCTTACCCGAGAAGGAAGACTTCCACGTTCCTGCCGGCGCCCTCGAGCACTTCCGCCGCCAGTTCGGCAAGCGGAAGGACGAGGTCAAGTCTTGGCAACACCGTATCTCGACCAAACTCGAGAAGGACGCGGGTTTCAAGAAGACCTTCGCCGACCACTACGAAACCCAGGATTTCCAAAAGCTCTCCGTCGTGCCGTGGGCGAAGGACAAAGCCATTCCGACCCGCAACGCCTTCGGCGACATCATCAAGCACTGGGCGAAGGAGCTGCCGACGTTGATCGGTGGTTCGGCCGACCTCGAGCCCTCGAACATGACGGGCGCCTTCGCCAAAGAGGTGGGCGACTTCGACGCCACCAGTCGCATCGGCCGCAACATCAACTTCGGCGTCCGCGAATTCCCGATGTCGGCGATCTGCAACGGCCTGGCGCTGCACGGCGGCGTCATTCCTTTCGACGCGACCTTCTTGAGCTTCGCCGACTACTCGCGGCCGGCGCTCAGGCTCGGCGCGATCCAAAAGGTGCGGGTCATCCACGAGTTCACCCACGACTCCTTCCACCTCGGCGAGGACGGCCCGACCCACCAACCAATCGAACAGGTCATGGCGCTGCGCGCGATCCCCGATCTTTACGTGATGCGGCCGGCCGACCCGGTCGAGACGGAAGCCCTGATGCGCCGGGCCCTCGAGGTCGACCTGCCGTCGGCCCTTTGTCTCACGAGGCAAAAGGTCCCCTACATCAACCTCCCGGCGGCCACCGTCAATCAAGCCGTTAGGGGCGCGTACGTCGTGCGGGACACGCCCAACGCCGACTTCTTGATCATCGGCACGGGGAGCGAGCTCTCGCTGGCCCTCGAAGTTGCTGATAAGCTCAAGGGCCACAAAGTGCGGGTCGTGTCGATGCCGTGCTGGGAGCTCTTCGAGCAACAGGCGGCGAGCTACAAAGACGAAGTGCTACCGAAGGCCATCGGCAAGCGCGTTTCGATCGAAGCCGGCACGACGCTCGGATGGGCGAAGTACACGGGACTTACCGGCTTGACGGTCGGCATCGACCACTACGGCGCCAGCGCGCCGGCGGAAGTGCTGGCGGTGGAGTATGGCTTCACCGCAGAAAAGATCTGTGCGAGGATTGCCGAACACCGCTTCTAAAAGCGAAGGAGCCTGCAGATGACATTGAAGATCAGACGCGCCGCCGTTCTCGGGGCTGGCGTCATGGGCGCGCAAATCGCCGCGCATTTGGCCGCCGCCGGAGTGAAGACCTACTTGCTCGACCTGGCGTCGAACGAACCGCCCGCCGACAAGGCGCAGGCAAAGGCGGTCGGCAAGAACTTCCGCTCGGCGCGGGCCGTTCTGGCTATCGAGAACTTGAAAGTGCTGAAGCCGAGCCCGCTTTATACCGCGAGCGTCCTGCAAAGCTTGGTCCCCGGCAACTTCGACGACGACCTGTCGGTGCTCGCCGACTGCGACTGGATCATCGAGGCGGTGATTGAGCGACTAGACATCAAGAAGAGTCTCCACCAGCGCATCGCCGAGTACGCGCGCCCGCACGTACCGGTGACGACCAACACGTCCGGCATCAGCCTCGGTTCGATTGCGGCGGAACTCAGCCCCGAATACCAGCAACGGTTCTTCGGCACACACTTCTTCAACCCGCCGCGGTACATGAAACTGCTCGAGATCATTCCGCACGCGGCTTGTGACCAAAAGCTGATGGCCGATCTGATCAGCTGGATCGAAGAACGCCTCGGCAAGGGCATCGTCCACGCCCGCGACACGGTCAACTTCATCGCCAACCGCATCGGCGTCTTCGCGACGCAGGCGACCTTGAAGCACATGGCGGAGCTGAAACTCAACGTCGAGACGATCGATAACTTGACCGGGCCGTTGATCGGCCGAGCTAAATCCGCGACGCTTCGCACGATGGACGTCGTCGGTTTGGACACGTTCGCCGCCGTCGCCCGCAACACTCACGACCGTGCCGCCGACGATCCGTACCGCACCTGGTTCCTCGGGCCGAAATGGGTGGAAGAGCTGATCGAGAAGGGCGCCCTCGGCCAGAAGACGAGCTCGATCGGCATCTACAAAAAGGACAAGGACCCGAAGGGCAACACCGTCATCCTCGCCTACCGCCCCGAGACCAAAACTTACGTCGCACAGCAAGTGCAGACGTTCCCCTGGGAAGCGGAAGCCGCGAAGGAACGCGATCCGGTCAAACGCATCAAGTTCATCCTGTCGCAGAAGGATGACGGAGCCGAACTCGTTTGGCGCGCCATCCGCGACGTCTTCAGCTACGCCTCAATGCTCATGGAGAACATCTCCGGCGGTTTGCCGAAGCCGATCGACGACGCGCTGCGCTGGGGCTTCAACTGGGAGCTCGGCGCTTTCGAACTCTGGCAAGCTCTAGGCGTCGGCGACGTCCTGGCCCGCATGCAGAAGGACAAAGTCGCGCTTCCCACATGGCTAAAAGCCGACACCAAATTTTACGACCAGGCCCCGGGCTCACCGGAATGGCGCATGAAGGGCGGCGCCACCAAGCAGCTCGTCGCACCCACCGGCAAGCTCCAAGACATTCCTCAACCGGCGCATGCTTTCCGCTTGCCGATCTTCGAGAACAAAGAAGACAAGCGCGTCGTCCTCTCGAACAAGAGCGCCAGCCTCGTCGACATCGGCGACGGCGTCGCCTGCCTCACCTTCCACTCGAAGATGAACAGCATCGACTTCGACATCATCGGCATGATGATGAAGGCCGTGGAAAAAGTGCAAAAGAGCTTCGACGGCTTGGTGATCTCGAACGAAGGAGGCAACTTCTCCGCGGGCGCCAACCTGAAGATGATCCTCGAAGCGATTCACGCCAAGAAGTGGAGCGACATCGACAAGCTCTTGCGGGAATTCCAAGGCGCGGTGTCGATGGTGAAGTACGCGCCGTTTCCAAGCGTCACTTGTCCCTACGGCTTGACGCTCGGCGGCGGCTGCGAGGTCGCTCTCCACGCGTCGGTCCGCGTCGCCTCCGGCGAAACGTACGCCGGTTTGGTGGAAGCGGGCGTCGGCCTGATTCCCGCCGGCGGCGGCACGAAAGAGTTGGCGCTCAGGGCTTACGAAGCAGTCAACGTCTCCGAGCGCGGTGACCCGATGGCATTCCTGTCGCGTGCTTTCTTGCTCATCGGCATGGGACGCGTTTCCGGATCGGCCCACGAAGCGGTCGAGATGGGACTCTTCCCGGCAACGACCGAGATCTCGCTCTCGACCGAGCATCTGACACAGCGCGCCAAGCGCCGCGTCATCGGCATGGCGCGCGACGGCTATCTGCCCCGCACGCCCGCTCAAGGCGTCAAAGTCGTCGGCGACCCGGGCATTCAGACCTTCAAAATGATGCTCTACAACATGGTCGAAGGCCGCCAAATCAGTCCGTACGACGCACTGGTCGGCGAGAAAGTCGCGACCGTCCTCTGCGGCGGAGAAGTCGACGCTGGCACGCCGACGAGTGAAGTCCAGTTCCTCGACTTGGAACGCCGGGTCTTTCTCGAACTCTGCCAACAGAAGAACACCGCGGACCGCATCGAGCACATGCTGAAGACCGGCAAACCGCTCCGTAACTGAGCGCTAAGGAGAATCATCCATGAAGACGGCCTATATCGTAGCTCCTCTTCGTTCCGCGGTGGGCAAGGCCTTCAAGGGCGGGCTCCGGACCAAGCGTCCGGACGACCTCTGCGCCGACGTCATCCGCGCCGTCGTCAAGCAAAGCGGCGTCGATCCGGCGCTGATCGAGGACGTCATCATCGGCTGCGCCATGCCGGAAGCCGAGCAGGGCATGAACGTTGCCCGCTTCGCCTTGCTGCTCGCCGGATTGCCGGAAAGCGTGCCGGGCGTCACGGTCAACCGCTTCTGTTCTTCGGGTCTGCAGACGATCGCCATGGCGGCGTCGCAGATCAAAGCCGGCGACGCCGACTGCATCTTGGCCGGCGGCACCGAGTCGATGACGCTCGTCCCAATGATGGGCCACAAGGTCGTCGGCAGCCGCACGGTGATGGACACGCACCCCGATTTCTATCTCGGCATGGGCTTGACCGCCGAGAACGTCGCCGTCGACTACAAGATCAGCCGCGAGGACCAAGACCGTTTTTCCTTCGAATCGCACATGAAGGCCGCCAAGGCCATCGCCAGCGGCGCCTTCAAGGACGAGATCGTCGGCGTACCGGTGACTTTCCGCCTTCCCGGAGAGGGCGGCGTCGCCAAGGTCGAAGAAGGCGTCTTCAGCGTCGACGAAGGCCCGCGTACGGACACCACCGTCGAAGCGCTGGCCAAGCTCAAGCCCGCTTTCAAAACCGGCGGCAGCGTCACCGCCGGCACCTCCTCGCAAATGTCGGACGGCGCCGGCGCCTGCCTCGTTTGTTCCGAAGAGTTCGTCAAAAAGCATAATTTGAAGCCGATCGCGCGCCTAGCTGGCTTCTCGGTGGCCGGCGTGCCGCCGCGCGTCATGGGCATCGGGCCGATCGAAGCGATCCCGCGCGCGGCAAAGCGCGCCGGCATTAGCCCCGACAAGATCGAGCGCATCGAACTCAACGAGGCCTTCGCCGCCCAGGCGCTGGCGGTTATTCGTACGGTGAAGCTCGACCCGTCGCGGGTCAACCCCACCGGAGGCGCCATCGCGCTCGGTCACCCGCTCGGCGCTACGGGCGCCAAGCTCACGGCGACGCTCTTGCACGGCATGCGCCGCGACAAGCAAAAGTGGGGCATGGTTTCGATGTGCATCGGCACCGGCATGGGCGCTGCAGGAATTTTCGAGCTCCTCTAAATGGCGCAAGCGAAAGTCACGATCGTCACGTCGAAGGGCGAGCGCACGGTTCAAGTTCGGGTCGGTCTGGGGTTCCAAGCCCTGGCCGGACAGCACGAAACGGCGCTCGAGTTCGATTGCCGCGAGGCGGACTGCGGCATCTGCATGATTAAAGTCCTCGAGGGCGGCGAGAACCTGAGCCCGGCCGTCGGCAACGAGGCGGAGTGCCTCCGGGCCATGCACGCCGACCCGGACGAGCGCCTAGCTTGCCAGACCCGAATTCTCGGCGACTGCAAAGTCTTCATTGACGACCCCTAGAAAGCTCTATTTTTGCTGGATAAAGAGGCATTTTTAAAATAATCCTCAAATTTTGGCGGCGTTCATCCGAAAAGGATTCTAGACGCAGTAATAAGCCAATTTAGAGGTACCCATGCAACGGTCCCTTAAGCTCGAGCTCCTAGCCTTGCTCCTTCTCTCGGTGGGCTGTGCCGGCGAGAACGACGGCAACGGTCAAGCCTCGAGCGTGAAGGTCGACCTTGGGTCTGACGGCAACGCCGAAACCCTCGCCCTCTACAACGACTTCGACGCCAGCCGTTGCGGCGACGCGCAAACCGCCGTCCTCGGCTTCAAATCCTTCGACGGCGGCAAACGCAACGCCACGCAAGACGGCGCCAACGAACTAATCCGCGCCAACTCCCCTCACCCGACGGCCGTCGTCGACCGCCAGGCTGGCGAAACGGCGGAAGGCCTCAGCCTGGACGACGCTAACGTCGACCGCTCAGGCGTCGACATCGACGTCGTCTCGATCGACGGCAAGGATGTTTGCGTCATCCGCGCGCCGGTCAACTTGAATACTCCCGCCGTCGTGCGCAAGATCGCGGCCCAAGGCAAAGTCGTCAACTTCTATCTAACCGGCCAACGCAGCGGCCAAGGTTACGTCGAAGAAGGCGCGACCAACGCCATCGACCCTAGCTACAAATATTACGACAAGGACGGCAACGAGATTGCTCAGAAAAATAGCAGCAAAAGAGTCGACGAAGCCGCGCCCCAAGGCCAGACGGTTGCCTCGACCTTCGATCAAGGCGCCGTCGCGAACGCCACCAGCATCCAAGCCGCCGCCGCGCCACGCGCGACCAACACTTACATCTGCAATGCCACCAATTACTTACTAAGCCAACAGGGCGAAGTCGAGTATTTGCCCGGCGTCAAATTCGCCGCCCTACCCCACTTAGTCCGCACCGGCTTCGTGCACGTGCCGGACAACTCGACCGCGGCGGAAGTCGCGGAAGTCATGCGCGAAACGATCCGCGCCGACTTAGGCAGCCCGACGCGCGTCGCTTCGAACTAAGAGCGAAAGACGATCTTCGCCTCGCCGTGTGTTCCCGCGGCGGCGACCGAGCCGATGCGCCGAACGAGCGGGAAGCGCTGCTTGAGAAGCGTCACGGCGCGCGCCGCATCTTTCGCTGCGACCGCCAAGAGCAGCCCGCCCGACGTTTGCGGGTCCACCGTCAACCACTTGCGCGCTTCCTCGACGCCGAGATAACTCGCGTGGCGTTCGACGTACTGGGCATTGGAGTGATGGGCGCGGTTGCGGATGCCGGCCTCCAGGCAAGCGATTGCACCTTCGAGCGCGGGTAAGCGCGCCGTCTCTATGTCGAACGTCACGCCACTCGCTTCCGCCATTTGCATGCCGTGGCCCGCGAGGCCAAAGCCGGTGACGTCGGTCGCGGCATGCACTTCGACGTCATCGAGCACTCCGCGGGTGTCGTTGAGCTGCATCATGCTGGCGACGGCGCCGCGAATCCAACTCTCCTCGGCCTTTTTCGATTTCAAAGCGCTGGTGATGACGCCCGTCCCGAGGCCCTTGGTTAGGATCAAAGCATCGCCGACTCTAGCTCCCGCGTTCGTCCAGGCCTTGGCCTTGTCGACGAAGCCCGTGACCGAGAAGCCGAGCTTCAGCGTATCGTCGTCGATCGTGTGGC